>CAKUMP010000317.1 GCA_934667795.1 uncultured Chthoniobacterales bacterium
AATGGGCGGGAGCGGGAGAAAAATATTGTGTCATGAAACAAACATGCGTCAGGAATTTTTCCTGGGAAGAAGAGCAAAAGGGGGCGCGACTGTGGGTGAGAATGGCGCAAGCACAATTCAGTCTGGGAATGCAGGTGAGGCAGAAATGGTAAATGAAGAAAAAGGAGGGGGTATGCATATAGGACATAAAATGTCAAGTAAAAAACGACATTGCGAGGGGGGTATGTTTCAGGGCAAAAGAGCGAGTGTGTTGATAGTGGTTTTATTGCTGACGGTTGTCGTGATGAGTGTATTGTTACTGCTTTTTCGAGGAGTAACGGAGAGGCGAAAACTGGAAGGGCTGCGAGCAGAGCGTATGCGGTGTCAGTTGGCATTGGATTCCGGGATAGCGGAAGCCGCGGCGAAAATTTTGAGGTATAAGAACAAGCCTGGGGACTGGACAATTTTTGTTTCTGATGAGGGTGAGGGAGAAGAAGGTTCAAGGTATTTTTCAGGAGTTTATTATAATGAGGAGGAAGAGACGTTTATGTATGAGGGATTATTTTCGGGGGGAAGTGTTTTAGAGAGGAAAGATTTTTATGTGCCGTCAGAAAAAGAATTTTTTATGGAAGCTGGGAAAGATGGTTGGACAACGATAAGTGGCATGAGGGTTCCCTGGGAGGTTTTGGAGCGCATGGATGATGTGGGAAGTGACAAGGAAAGCGCAAATATTATCCGAAGTGGAAGACAGGTGGAGTATGCGTACTGGGTGGAAGAACTGGATGGGAAAATGGATTGGCGGATGCATGGCTGGTTGGGGAAGTGGGGGGAGCGTTCGGAGGCATTGGATTTATGCGGATTATGGCGGGAAGGGGATTTGCGCGAAACAAACGTTTCTCCCGAGGAAAGCGAAAGAGATCAACGACTGGCAGAGAAAATGCAAAAGATGGGAGAATATTATTTTTGGCCAGAGTTATGGATACAGGATGAGAATACGGAAGAAAAAAGAATGCTTAAAAAAGCTTTAAAGGAATCAGTGTTGCGATTGGTTTCCGACGGGAGAGAAGAAATAGTCCCGTTCGGATTGGGGTATGCAGACCAAGGGAAAGAAAAATTCAAAATCTGGCGTGAAAAGAAAAAATGGAAACCGGATGGAGGGAATGGAGGTACAGAAGATTTTGAATTTATAGAGCCTGTGAAATGGGTGACGCAGTTTTGTGAATGGATGAATCGTAACTTGCCGAAATTTCGGACTCGATCACTTGATACAAAATATCTGGAAAAACTGGGAGTGAACATCGTGGATTATGTAGATTCTGATGATCAGGCAACGGTGTTGGAATATCCTGGCGGGGTGGTCGTGCGTGGCGTCGAGGGGCATCCGTATGTGACGGAATATTATAGAAGTTATCATTATACGCGGACGTGGACAACAGGAGAAGAGTATTGGGTGGAAGTTATCGTGACCCCATATGTGGGGTTGTGGAATTTATGGGATAAGGAAATAGCGGGAGTGGGATGGATTCAGGACTGGAGCGGGGATCAGGTCGAAGCCGGGATTTATCGATGGAAATTTTTGAAAGACTGGCTGCATAGTGGAAAATCAGTGACTGTGCTGGACTTTCGTGGAGAAAACGCGATGAAAGCAAATGAGTTTCGGGTGGTTTGTTTAGAGGCACAAGTGTTTCAGTTTCCGGTGGGGCCATTTCCTTTAGCGGGAAAAATGTTATGGATGCATGGGAGTGCTAGTGAGGGTGGATATCAATTGGGGTGGTCAGGGATAGTTGTGGATCGACCGGGTGTGGGAATGGAATCGATGTCACGTGTGTTGGAGCGAGGAAGCGATGCGGATTGGAGTGGGGGGAGTCCGGGATTGCGACATAGCAATTATGTGAGTGCAGGGAATTTTGCAAGGTCGGGAGATCCACGAATGAATTGGGAGATGCCGGATGTGGTGGCTGCGGTCGATTATGATAAACGCTCTCGCTGGTGGGGGCCTGCGGATCAAGGACTGGCAAAGCCACATCGATTGCGCGTGGAAGAATGGGGAGATGCTTTGCCGGGATTAGGCGCATCGGGGGTGCGGCCATTAAATGACAAGGAAGCGCCTGACTCTCCACGCATATTAGCGTTAAGGCCAGCAATAAGAGTGGATCGGTCACCCGGGCGAATGAACCAATCAGGCAGGATGCATTCAATTCGCGAATTAGGGAATATTTACGACCCGTTAAGGTATCGGCCAAGCACAGGAAAAGGTGGGGAGCAATTTGAACATCGTACGCAAATGGATTTACGAGGTGGTGGTGGAAATACATTAAGGATGGGGCGTCCGGAACATAAAGCATTGCGTGGGGAGGAATCCGAGCCCGCCTGGAAGATGTTGGATTTATTGCAGGTGGAGGATGATAAATATACGGAAATGGATGTAATAGAGCCGGGGGAAGTGGCAGAGAAGCGTCGGGAGATTTTTTTAATTAATGTGAATACCGCTTCTCGTGAGGTATTGCGCGTGCTGTTTGCACATGGCATTTGGGGGTGGAATGGGGGAGAGGTTGTGGCGCAAAAACGTATGTTAAATAAGAAGGTGGATGTGGATGCCATTGTGACAGGGATTATAGAAAGCAGGCCGTTTCGTTCTATGGCAGAATTGGCGTCGGCAAAATGGAAGGGAAGTCCCGTGTTTGGGAGCGAAGCGCTTTGGGAGCCGAAAGAGAGTGCATTTGTCTGTCATGATGAAGATAGAGAAAAACATTTTTTTGATGGATATGAATTAGGCGATGTGACTGGGAAAAACTTCCGGATCCATGTGTGTGCACGTGTGGTCGGGCGAGACGGGAGATTGCGTGCGCAATTGGGAGCGGAGGTGGATGTTGGCTATACAGAAGAGGTTGTTGAAGGAGGTGATGGAGATGTAAAAAAATCGGAGGTATTGGTTTGGGGAGCTGTGCGTATGCGAGAGCCGGATGCGCGAGGAGAAATGCAGGTAAGGTGAATTTTTTGGGAGGTATGATGAAAAAGAAATGTTGCCGGT
>CAKUMP010000318.1 GCA_934667795.1 uncultured Chthoniobacterales bacterium
ATTTAATCCATGAAAACAAAGTTTCTTCCTCTTATTCTTCTTAAAAAATCTGCGTTAATCTGCGTTAATCTGCGGATAAAAACAGGATAATTGATCCATAAATAAACGCCGATTTTTAAGGGTTTTTGACAAGAGTGTTCTCAATTAAAAACACTCAACCACAAGGAAAGGTGCTGGAACAACAGACGGCGGACTCCACCGGGACTTCCTGAGCATCGGGCAATTTTGGTACCAGATTCAATTTCCGGAGTAACTCCAGATCCTGATTCGTGCTGGGGTTATTAGCGGTCAGCAGTTTATCTCCATAGAAAATAGAGTTGGCGCCTGCATAAAATGCTAGTGCCTGCCCTTCCTGGGACATCGATGTCCGTCCGGCAGAGAGGCGAACGCGTGATTTTGGTAACGCAATACGCGCAATTGCAACCATCCGTACCACTTCAAAAATATCGACTGCCTTGGAGTCTTCCAAAGGCGTCCCTTCCATTGCCATCAGGGAATTGATCGGCACACTTTCAGGTGCGGGATCAAAATTCGAAAGTACTTCCAGCATTTTCAAGCGATCTTCCACCCCTTCTCCAAGCCCCAGGATTCCGCCGCAACAAACATCCATCCCGGCTTTTTGAACCGACTGAATGGTATTTAAACGGTCTTCAAATGTATGCGTGGTTACCACCTCCGGATAATACTCCCGCGAAGTATCAATATTGTGGTTATAAGCCGTTACGCCTGCCTCTTTCAGTTTCTCTGCTTCCACATCCGACAATTGTCCGAGCGTCACACACACTTCCATCCCCAGTTTGGACACTTCACGTACGATCCCCAAGACCTGATTAAATTTAGGATCTCCATCGCGTACGCCTTTCCATGCTGCACCCATACAAAAACGGGTAGCGCCATTTGCTCGCGCACGTTCCGCAACCGGTAATACATCTTCCACGGTCATCAGGTTTTCCCGCTGTACGGAGGTCGAATAATGCGCACTCTGCGAGCAGTACGAACAATCCTCACTGCATCCGCCCGTTTTAATACTCATCAACGTGCAAAGCTGCATTTCGTTGCCAGACCAATTTTCTGTGTAAACCTGACGGCTACGTGAAATTAATTCAAAAAACGGAAGCTCATACAGAGCACGGAGTTGATCAAGTTTCATAGAAAGGGAAGATTATGCGAAAAATTTACTGAAAGATTATGCGGGTTGTTCTGTCAGGCCCGGAGGAATCGGTGGAGGCGTTCCAGCCGTCACTTCGGGAGCTTCCTTTTTCGATTTGTCATCCGAAGAAGGAGAAACAGGTGGGGGAGGTGGGGGATTTAACATTTTTCCATGTTCCATCAAATCTTTAACCTGATCCGCATCGATCGTTTCATACTCCAGCAACGCTTTCGCAATCGCTTCCAGTTTTTCCATATTGTTATAAACCAGATCGTATGCGCGCTGGTACGCCTCATCAATCAGGCGCTTCACTTCGCTGTCAATTTCCTGTGCGGTTTTTTCCGAGTACTCACGGGATTTCCCCATTTCGCGTCCCAGAAAAACATAGTCCGAATGGTCCCCAAACTGGATCATTCCAAGGGAACTCATCCCCCATTCGCAGACCATTCTGCGGGCCAGATTGGTCGCCTGACTGATATCACCGGCGGCGCCATTGGAAATGTCTTTGGTATAAACTTCTTCCCCGATACGCCCGGCCATCGTCATTGCCAGCATATCCAGCGCTTCACTTTTCTGGAAGGAATAGCGATCGCCTTCTGGTAAGGACATCGTGGCTCCCAGGTAAGGTCCGCGGGGAATAATCGTAACTTTATGTAACGGCTGCGCATCCGGCAAAAGCACACTGGCCAAAGCATGGCCGGCTTCGTGCCATGCAGTCGCCGCTTTTTCCTTTTCACTCATGGCCATACTACGGCGTTCACGTCCCCAGCGCACTTTATCCCGTGCTTCTTCCAGTTCGGTGTGCGTCACTGCTTTTTTCCCGCGGGATGCTGCCATTAACGCTGCCTCGTTAATTAAATTCGCCAGTTCTGCTCCGGAAAACCCGGGAGTTCCACGCGCAATAATATTCAAGTCCACCGAATCCGCAATTTTCACTTTCTTGGCATGGACACGCAAAATCTGTTCGCGCCCTTTTACGTCCGGCAAGGAAACATGCACTTCCCGGTCAAAACGTCCCGGACGCAACAACGCAGGATCCAGTACGTCTTTTCGGTTCGTTGCGGCAATGATGATAATCCCTTCCTGAGCATCAAATCCATCCATCTCCACGAGCAGCGCATTCAACGTCTGTTCACGCTCATCATGTCCACCTCCCAATCCGTGTCCACGATGACGCCCAACCGCATCAATCTCATCAATAAAGATCAGACAGGGGGCCGATTTTTTCCCCTGTTCAAACATATCTCGCACACGAGATGCCCCCACCCCCACAAACATTTCCACAAAGTCAGAACCCGAAATGCTGAAAAACGGAACATCCGCTTCCCCGGCTATCGCACGTGCCAGCAAGGTTTTCCCCGTCCCCGGAGGCCCCACCATCAATACCCCTTTGGGAATCCGTCCACCCAGCTTCTGGAATTTACGCGGGTCCTTTAAGAATTCGACAATTTCTGAAACTTCTTCTTTTGCCTCATCAACCCCGGCAACATTCTGGAAAGTGACTTTATTACGTTCACGATTCAATAAACGTGCCTTGCTTTTTCCAAAATTCATGGCTCCCTTACCGGCCATGCGGATTTGCTGGCGG
Source organism: uncultured Chthoniobacterales bacterium (assembly GCA_934667795.1). Classification (GTDB taxonomy): domain Bacteria; phylum Verrucomicrobiota; class Verrucomicrobiia; order Chthoniobacterales; family CAKUMP01; genus CAKUMP01. The sequence continues at coordinate 2,739 of CAKUMP010000318.1, forward strand.
AAGAAAAAGTACAGGATCAGCAGGAAAAGCAGAATCGGCAGAATTCCGATAAAAATCGAGGCGAACATGTTTGATTCTTCCTTGATAATCGGTGTGATTGCGTGTTCATCCAGCAGATTGGAAAGTTTTTCGCTATTATATCCTAAAAAAACGGTCGTACGGAATGGTTGTTCCAGCGTTTGTGCTTCTTCGGTCGCTGCTTTTGGGTTTGGGACCACCATAAACCCGCGAAGTTCCTGTGTTTTGGACGCTTCGGGCACCACCAACT
>CAKUMP010000319.1 GCA_934667795.1 uncultured Chthoniobacterales bacterium
CAATAAAGGGTTTTACAGCTCTGTCCCTAATGGAACGACCCTGTATGAGGAGGGAGGAAGGTCTTTCATGGTGCTCAACCTGCCTCCGATCGGATGGAGTCCCGGTTACATAAACGATCCGCAGATTGACGCAGATTTTTTTTGTTTATGGACGTGTTGCGTCAATTAAAAATGACACCGAAGGGGTGAAAAAATTGTTTGCCAAAAAATGAAAAAAATCGCTAAATCGAAAGTTCACTATGGAAACAAAGTTTCTTCCTTTTCTGCTCGGCGTTGTTTCGGCACTGCTCCTGTTGATCACTCCGCCTGCGCGGGCTGCCGGCACGATCTACACTAACGCGAGCGAATTCCTCGCGATGCTGGAGGACGGTTACTACACCGAATACTTCAGTGATTTTTCGAATTACTCGTCAGAGGGTTTATCCGCCACTTTAACTAACGGCACTTACACCGCTGTTGTCACTGCCAAAGACATGTTCGGCGGCTCGATGTATCCCTACACCACAGACATCGGCGGCAACGACTTCCTGACCGTTGGCGGCGGCAGCACCTTTGCCAAAACAATCACGCTCACCTTCACCAGTGGAAACATCAACGCCATCGGCGGATCGTTTTTCTACACCAATCCCCGTGACCCTGTTGTCGGCGCGTTCATCAAGCTCACTTTTAGCGACGGCACCGAGGTGGATCTCCTCGACCAGAACAACACTTCGTTCTTCGGCTACATCGGCTCCGCACCGATCACCTCGCTCACGATCACTTCCGACGCGACCCATCACTATGGCAGCATCGATAACCTGATTCTCGGTAACGCCGTCATACCAGAACCTTCCACGGTTATTTTACTGTTTGGCGGAGCTTCATTAGCCTTTACTTTTTTACCAAGAGACAAGCATAACCGCCGTCGCACTGAGAGGCAGGTGGGAGGGAGAATTGTTCGGTGGATTGCCGGAAATCGGGGGATTGTTGAAGAAACTGTCTGACGATTTCCTGATTTTCTGCTGGATCAATCGAGCAGGTGCTGTAAACGAGGGAGCCACCGGGGCGAAGTGCTTTCGCGGTGTTTTGCAAAAGCCGGAGCTGGATTTCCGGAAGTTTTTGAAAATCATGAGGAGAAATACGCCAGCGGGCATCAATACGCCGACGCAAAACTCCGGAATTGGAGCAGGGGGCGTCGAGAAGAATACGGTCAAATGTTTCGGGAAAAGGGGCGGACGTCCCCCAGTCATGTGATTGAATCCGCACATTCGGGATGGCGAGACGCTTGAGATTTTCCCGAAGGGTTTCCAGACGGGAAGTGGAGACATCGGTTGCGAGGATAGAAGCTTTAAAGTCGCTTAACTCTGAAAGGTAGGCAGTTTTTCCTCCTGGAGCAGCGCAGGCGTCCAGAATGGAATCAGTGGGAGCAGGGGAGAGCATTTCGCAGGGGATCAAGGTTGCTGAGTCCTGAACATATACCCATCCTTTCTGGATCCAATCGGGGGCAATCTGTTGGACTTGAAAAAGGGAAGGATAGGAAGAGAGGGGGGAGATGTCCGGGTTTTGCGCCTGGAAATCGGCAACAGAAATTTTTTGTTTGTTTATGCGAATGAAAAGGGAGGGGATGGCATTATTCCATTCGAGGAGTGCCTGGGTGGCGTCGCGGCCAAACGTGTTTTGCCAGCGTTCCACCAGAAATTTCGGATGAGAAAACCGGGTGTGTAGGGGGAGGGTAGAGAAATCTTTTTGTAGGACCGATTTTTGTCCGGAAATTTTACGAAGAACGGCATTGACCAGTGGTCGTGCGCGGCCGGCGATAGCAACGGATTCCATGACCGACGCATGATCGGGGATGCGAGTGAACAGGAGCTGGTAGGTTCCGAGACGCAGGATCCAGCGTGCTTGTGGTTCAACAGGAGCAGAACGAAATTTCTGGATGGCGTGATCGAGAAGCGAGAGGTTACGAAGGGTGCCGTAAAACAGTTCGGTGATAAACGCGCGATCCCGAGGAGAGGAAATGGACGGAAGCGTGCGATGCAGGAGGGCGTCGGCAAATTCCTGGGTTTCTTCCCATTGAATAAGAAGCTGCAGGGTTACCTGACGCGGGTTGGGGGCGTTTTTTCCTGATTTATGCATTTTTTCCTTATTCATAGTGAGTGGTATTCGCAGTGTTTATAGCCAGATCAATCGTAAGGCACCGAGTAAGGCCAGGAAAAGGACAATTTCTTCAAACCATTTTTGCGGGATTTTTTTCAAAAATGCTCTCCCAATGAAAAATCCAAAAACAACTGTGGGAAGCAGAATGAGATTGAGTAGAATCGAACCCCCGTCGATAAGACCAAGCGCTGCACTGAATGGAATTTTGAAAAGATTGATGATGAGATAGTAAACAGCTCCCGTGGCAACAAATTCATATTTTGGGAGACGTTGGGCCAGAAGATAAATGATCATGATGGGCCCTGCCAGGTTGGCCAGCATGGTCGCAATCCCGGCAGATATCCCCATCCCCCATGCGAAGGTGTGCGAGCGAGGAAGGTTCTGTTCTGCCAGTTTTATCCAGCGAACGAGATACTGGATCAGAATAATAAGCACCATGAGGATTCCGATCACGCGCCCGAAGGAGGTGTCGGAAATCATCGGCATCAGGACAAATCCAATAAGCACTCCGACCACCGCAGGTGCTAATAGGCGTCGGATCTGATACCAGTTGGCGTGATGACGAAAGTACCAGACCGCCAGGCAGTCACCAGCAAGAAGCAACGGCAGGACGGTTCCGGTGGATTCACGCGGTGGGATAATCATGGCCATCAAAAGAACCGTAAATACTCCCATCCCGGCAAAACCGGATTTGGATAATCCAACCAGTAAACCCGCGATAATCGCAATGATCCATTGAAGCGTCGTAAATTCAGGCAATGCCATGGTTCACAAAAAGAAACATCCTACCCGGAGTCAAGGAGAGAATCTCTAATCCGAAATAAATCTTGATGAAAAGAACATCGACATTTATTATTTAATTGTTTTAT
>CAKUMP010000320.1 GCA_934667795.1 uncultured Chthoniobacterales bacterium
GATCCTTTGTCTGGCCATGTCTCCTGATGGAAAATTTCTGGTAGCCGGGACAGGTGGAGATCCGCGTGGATTACGGCCTGCGACAGAATTAAAGCCCGCACTTTATCTCTTTGATCTGGAGAACAAAAAATCGCTGGGACAAATCTCCGGTCCGGTCGATATCATCACCGCCCTCGCATTTTCTGCAGATGGAAATGCAGTATTTGTCAGCAGCCTGGACCACACCGTCCGAAGAATTGCTGTGAAGCAATGAATCAAACCCTGTTCCCCCCAACCTGGCAACACCCCCTGGGAGCGCCGACCAACAAAAAGTCTGCCGGACGGGGACATCGGCGCTCCCAGCAGAAATTTTTCCCACCCCACGGGAAGAATTTGGAGTGCGGGGCTCTGCACCGCTTTGGTTCGAACGACGCTGGAGTTCCGCCACGCAAAGGGTCTTCATACATCCCATTCGCTATGATCCAAAGTGGCGAAAACGTTCGGAGGGGTCTGTCCCTAATGGAACGTTCGAAGGGGTCTGTCCCTAATGGAACGTTCGAAGGGGTCTGTCCCTAACGGAACGTTCGGAGGGGTCTGTCCCTCCAGACCTGGGGTGATTACCCCAGGCTGATATAGCTTGCCCCTTCAGGGCATCTTTTTTGGGAAAAACATTTTGTCCGCATTGAAAGGGAACAACTCAGGAGATAGGATTTTTGTCATTAAATTTCCGCGTTCTTCCGCGGCTTATAAAGATGCGACTATCCTGCTTCTGCGAACACTCGAATAAAGGTTGCTTCCATTGCTAACGATTCATTCACGTTCGTCTGTAATTGGTCTCTCAAAGTTTCGAGGGTTTCGATTTTTTGAATAATCTGATGTGAGGAAAAGTTCTGGGCAATGGGGGCGAGTTCTTCTGCCAGATCGGGGAAATCGATACGGGTGATTTCATTCCGATGGCGTAACAATTCTGCCCACCACTGAAGGAACATTTCCATCAAACGACTGCGTTCCAACAGGTATTGGGATTCTGTCAGTGCCGCGTAAAACTCCTCACGTTCGCTCAACCATCTTCCATCTGTCGTTTCCTTATAACTTTCGTGCTCTACCTTCAGATCGTCTGCAAAATCTTTTTTAATCGTATTTTTTATAGCAGAAAGAATCGACTGGAACTCAGCTAACAGCGTCAGCGCATGTCCGATACTGAAATTTCCGCGTCGAAAATATTCCCGCAGCATATCCAGAATCTGTTGTTCATTTTCATTTAGGGAAACGGCCATTTCTGCCTGGAGAGGGACAGAAATACAGCGGGACAAAATGGTATCCAGCAGCAACTCCGGGCGTTCTGTTACTAATAGGAGCAAGGAATTTTCCGGTGGTTCTTCCAGCGTTTTCAAAAAAGCGTTTGCTGCCTGTGGCTGCATGCGATCGGCATCAAAAATGATCCCTGTTTTTCTGCCATTTCCTGCTGTCATCTGCAGCCGGTGTTCCAGACTGCGTAACTGCTCGACGCGGATGCGTCGCGATTTGGATTCTGGTTCAATGACATGAATATTCGGGTGCTGAAAAGATTCGAACTGTTCCGGTGTGCCTTTGATCACAAGCTGACAAATTTCCCGAACGAGGTCCCGTTTTCCTGCGCCTTGAGGTCCCGTGATTAAATACGCATGCCCCAGTCGCTGGTTTTCCACTGCGCGCTCGAAATCCTCTAATGCTACTGGTTTAAAAAACGCCATAATTGCGATCCTCTAAAATCTTCCGGATTTCGTCCTCTAAAGCTACAATCGACTGGGTTGCATCTACAACCACAAACCGCTCGGAATTTTCCCTGGCGAGATGAAGATATTCCTGACGTACCCGTTCATAAAATTCCGGTGGTTCGGTTTCCATTCTGTCCACCAGATTGACAGGTTTAGGTCGGCGCATCATGCGTTTCAGTGCTTCCTCGCTGCTCATGTCGAAAAGCAGAGTCAGATCCGGCCTTCTTCCGGCGGAGGCAAAATGGTTTAATGTCTCGATTATTTCCAATGGCAATCCGCGTCCAAACCCCTGATAGACGGTTGTGGAATCATAAAAGCGATCGCACAGCACATACGTTCCTTTTTCCAAAGCAGGTAAAATGACCTCCCGCACGAGCTGGGCACGGCTGGCAGCAAAAAGCAGGAGTTCAGCTTCCGGAAAAATCCCTTTTGCCTCTGCAGAATATTTCAAAACATGTCGAATCACTTCCCCCAACGGAGTCCCGCCCGGCTCTCGAAGCACCAACGTCGGCTTATCATTATCCTCTAAATATTGCGCCAACAGCTCAATCTGCGTGGATTTTCCACACCCTTCCGAACCTTCAAATGTAATCAATACGCCTCGCTGCATACCACAGAGTACAACAAGGAACCCAAAAAAAACCACCCAAAACCTCTTGAACCACAGAAGTTTCCTCTGGGGTTCCAGCGTATTCAGTGGTTCGGAGGTTTTTCGTGTATTTTGTGGCTCGGAGTGTATTCTATGTTCTTATGAGACTTGTTGTTTTGTTGTTAGTTGCTGTGTTTTTTTTGAGTGGGTGTGCGACCCGGAAGTTGCCTCCGTATGAAAAACCCTTGAAGCGTTCCCAGTTCCAACGGGTACAGACGACGGCGTACACGCATTCGGAGAAGGATCACTGGAAATATGGTCGGAAAAATGCCATGGGAACGAATCTGGTTTCCGGAACGGTTTCATCTGCCGCGGCTGACTGGTCACGCTGGCCGGCAGGCACGATTTTTCAACTGGTGGATACAAAAGAAATTTTCCGTGTCGATGATTACGGCTGGGCGTTAGCCGGGCGAAACGTTATCGATTTATATAAGCCCAACCGCGCGGCCATGAACCAGTGGGGGCGTCGCGTCATGACCATTGAAATTTTGAAATGGGGAGACGATCATGCCAGTTACCGGATCTTGCATCCGCGAAGAAAACACCGTCATGTCAAACGCATGTTGCGGGATCTCGAACGGCGGTAGTAAAATCATCACGTAACCATCAC
>CAKUMP010000321.1 GCA_934667795.1 uncultured Chthoniobacterales bacterium
GGCATATACAGGGGTTGCCTTTGAAGTGGTTTGATGACCGTGCGACTGGTGACATCATGACACGTGTTTCTGAAGATGTGACCTCCATGGAACGGGTTTTGATTGATGGAATTGAACAGGGGAGTGTTGCGATATTGCAAATCCTGATCGTTTCCGGGATGCTGTTTTTTTATAATGTAAAACTGGCTTTACTGGCGCTGGTTCCGATTCCGTTTTTGATTGTCGGCGCCTGCTGGTTTATTCTGACTGGTAAAGAACGGCATCGAAAACAGCGGCAAGCCGTTTCTGTCATGAATTCTATCCTGCATGACAACCTGGCTGGGATTCGTCAGATTAAAACCTATGTACGCGAAAAAGAAGAACACGGACGGTTTAACCAGGCCAGTGATGGCGTGCGACGAGCCACTCTTCGGGTCATGCGTGTATGGGCGGCGTATAACCCCTCGATGGAGTTCCTGGCATCCTGTGGCCTGATTCTGGTGTTGGGTATAGGGGGGAGCCAGGTCTTGCAAGGAGAAATGCAATTGGGCGAACTGGTCGCGTTTCTGACGCTGGTCGGGTTTTTATATGAACCTATCAGCCGTTTACACCGTTTGAACCAGTTGTTTCAAAGCGGGCGTGCTGCGGGCGAACGGGTATTTGAGATTCTGGATGAACCAGGAGAGCCCGGTGGATCCCTTTTGGAGAAGGAAATTCAGGAGGTAAATGTTCGGGGGGAAGTACGTTATGCGCATGTCGGGTTTTCGTATGATGAAAATGTCCCGGTCCTGCATAACATCCATCTGCATGCAGAGCCCGGTCAGACCATTGCGCTCGTGGGGACCACCGGAGCGGGGAAATCGAGTCTGGTCAGTTTGTTGACACGGTTTTACGAGTATAATGACGGGCGGATTGAAATTGACGGGAAAGAACTCCGGGAATGGAGCAAGGGGGAGCTTCGGAGCATTGTGGGAATGGTCACCCAAGAGAGTTTTTTATTTAATGGAACCATTCGGGAAAATTTATTGATCGGGCGTTCTTCTGCGACCGAGCAGGAAATGCAGGAGGCGTTGCAGGCGGCAAATGCCTGGCATCTGGTGCAGGAATTGTCAAATGGGCTGGATACCCACATAGGCGAGCGGGGCATCAAATTAAGCGTGGGAGAAAAACAACGCATTTCTATCGCACGCGCACTCCTGAAAGATCCCCCGATCCTGATTCTGGATGAAGCAACCGCAAGCGTCGATACCACAACAGAAAAACTGATCCAACAAGCACTGGATCGCTTGATGGTAGGGCGCACAAGCTTTGTCATTGCTCACCGTCTTTCCACCGTGCGCCATGCCGACCAGATCCTGGTGATGGAGCATGGAAGGATCGTCGAACGTGGGACACATGAAGAATTATTAGAGAAAAATGGCATTTATGCCGACCTCTGCCGCCATAGTTTCATGGAACAATAACACCAAAAACAAAGGTGAAAAATGCAAAAAACAAGGATTTTGCGGCATGGTGGAGGAAAAAAACATACAGAAAAACAAATTGATTGCTTGACGTTTGGCCTCTGATCCTGAAGAAATGGCGCGTTCTAATATTATGTTTTCCCAACAAATTTTTTGGATACTGGACTTGCATATGAGCTTTAAAAGATTTTTTTCAACAATGGTAATGGCGGTAACTGCACTGGTTACAGGATTGTTTTTTATGACCACCGGGCAGGCTCAGGAGGCGGATGCAGGATTTACGATCAAAGCGATCGAGATTCAATATGTCGGGCCGGCATCGATCAGCCGTCAGCGAATCATGGCAAATATGCGGACATCTGTGGGGCAGCCGTATAACGAGTCGATCATTGAAGAAGATATTCGGAATTTATATAAAACAAACGAGATCAGCAACGTACGTATTTTCAGCGAGCCATCCGGTGATGGGGTGCGCGTGGTGGTTGTCGTGCAGACACGTTCTTCTGTGCGTGAAGTGGTTTTCCAGGGGGTGACAAAATTCCGGATTGGACGGATTCGGAAGCAGGTGGAAACGGAGCCTGGTCAGGCGTTGAATGAAGCGCAACTGGAAACCGATCGTCAGAAGCTCGTGGAATATTACCAGAAGCGTGGATACAGCGATGTGGATGTGCAGTATAGTGTCGATACGGATGAAACAGCCGGACAGGCAAAAGTCACTTTCTCCATTGCAGAAGGAGAGAAAAGTGTCGTTCGGGAACTGGCATTTGAGGGCAATACCGCATTTACGGAAAAAGAATTGCGCAAGCAGGTGAAAACCAGACCGAAAAACCTTTTGTCGTTTATCAATAAGTCCGGAAAAATTGAAGACGAACAAATGATGGCGGATATTGCCGCGCTGGAAACTTTTTATCAGGAAGATGGGTATGCTGATATGCGCGTGAGAGATGTGCGTGAAGACCCGATTCGTGGAACGGGGGTAAAAGTCGTTTATGTCATTGAAGAAGGACCTCGTTATACGCTGGGAGAAATCAGAGTGAGCGGGAATGAAGTTTTGACGACAGATGAAATTGTGACGCATATCCAGATGAAGACAGGCGGTCCTTACTCACCGGCTTTAATGCGTCGGGATATCAAGGTCATCCGGGATCAGTACGGGGCGCAGGGGTATGTGGATGCGAATGTGTATCCTGAAGCAGTGCCAGTAGGGAATAATGTGGTGAACCTGACCTATGCAATTGACGAAGGGTTCCAGTCGTATGTGGAGCGGATCAATATTGAAGGGAACACCAAGACCAAAGATAAAGTGATTCGTCGCGAACTGGCCGTTGCTCCTGGAGATATTTACGATACGACAAGAGTGGAAGCCAGCCGTCTGCGTTTGCAGAACGTTGGGTATTTTTCCCGGGTGGATGCATACGACCAGGATACTTTGATTCCCGGTCGTAAGGATTTGAATGTGGTAGTGGAAGAAAAACGGACAGGATCGTTTAACTTCGGGGCAGGCTTCAGCAGTATTGATAACCTGATTGGGTTCGCAGAAATCCAGC
>CAKUMP010000322.1 GCA_934667795.1 uncultured Chthoniobacterales bacterium
TTTCATAGAATTTAAGCCGCTTTTATACGCGACTAAACTCTTATAACTCATGGGTCAATTTTTGGGGAGCATTCCATTTCCTTCGCATTTCCTCTCAACACCTCCCTTGGCACCAGCAATTCCTCCTCACTGCGTGATAAAAAAGGTGGCACTGTCAACAAATTCCAGCGCTCTCCAGAACGTATACTTTGAATTCGCCAAATCAATGCAGCCATCCCATCTTCCAGCGGAATCGAGAAAAACTCGGGACCATTCAACTTCTTAAAGTCCAATACTGTTGTTCCAATTTGATCCACAATTTTACCGTCATTACGCCTTTTCGCAGTCGTAAATCCGGACACCGATGCGCTCGCTTCGGGCACATAAAAAACAAAACCTTCCTTGTTATTCGTCTGGAATCGTTGATTCAAATCCGGTGACACCGGAACTGCCGCATACTGCCCTACCGGCCAGGCGATTTTTGTACTATCCCCTCCATCTTTAAATTCCAGGCGATGCAGCCCCGGAAACAAGCTTTGAAAAACAATCTCATGCGGCTCCTTATCCGGAACAACCTGCCCCGTATCCACCGGCGTACCCACCAGCGCATTTTCATCCGCATACAACTCAAACTGTACAGGACCGCGATTCCCGTAAATATTCCCCGCAATCACACGAAAACGAAATTCCGTTCCTTCCTTTGTCGTATAAAGATAAATAACATTCTTCCCACGAAAAGTCAGGTAATCTCCAAAGTCCGACACATCCGCGTTCATGCCCGGATGCAGCGGAACCAGATCATTTGAAAACGCAACGGTCTCAAAACTATTAACGACATTATTAGCAACTCCTTCCGTCAAAAGTTTCCGAATCTCGTCCGCCTCCGTCGGTTCAAGCCTTTCAAAAGACGCTATCATTTTCTCCAGCTCTGGTTTCCCAATTTTTGCATGACGAAGTGGCAGGTTGAGCATCACCGAGCCTCGCCCTACAATCCCCACACGACGATTACGATAAGCGAATTTTGCCAATTCTTCATAAGCGGCTACTTGCTTCTCTCCATTTGTCGTTTGAAAATCCAGACTCAATTCCAAAAAACGCGTGTATAAAATGTAATCTTCAATCCGCGAGAGAACCATTGCATCCGTTTCCTTCGCCAAAGCGCGTTCGAGTTGGCAGTACATGCGCCCAAGCATATCTTCCGAAAACAAGGCACGCGCATTTTTATATAAAAACCGTTCATGGAACGCACGCATCTCCGGTGCAGCCTTGCCAAAGGAGCGTACAAAAAAATCCGACAAAAGTTCCTCCAGACGCGCATATTCCTCTACGTCCCATAAAAACCGCGACGTTAAATAAAATCCAAGTCCATACGCCATCCATGTCTCTTCCGCATCCGTAATATAATACCGTGCGTTATTGGCGTAAAAATCCGCGATCGTCGTCCCAAGGTATTCAAAATCCGCCGCATTCCCACGTCCCGGCAGCCCCAATACCCATACCGACGTCGCCAGATATTCACGAATTCCAATCTCTGCCCCCTTCTTCGCCCAGGATTCCACCAGTTGATTTGCAGTAAATCCACCTCGGATAAATGCTGTCGCCACACTCACGATGACATTTGGCGCCACATCAATCGTCGGTGCCGGCGAGTGTTCGTTATACGCATACATTCCCACTTTGGTTCCAGGAAATTCCTCCTGTATTCCACGTGCCACATAATTGGCAAGTGTCACGGCCTGATTCGACACACTTCCCAGTGGAGAATCCTTGCGCCAATGCCCACCATCACTGGGATCCATCGAAATGCTATCCTTATCATCCCCTTTCTCACGGACATTTCTCAACTGCTCCAGCGTATCCTCCAGCACCAGCTTCAACAATCCTTCATGCGAAGGATCAAATTTCGCATTCCCACCAATTCCGTTCTCACCACCGCCTTCATCTGCGAGGTACTCTCGATGCGCTTCCAATTCCTCTCGCTTCCGTTTCATGATACTTCCATACGCATGTCCCGTTTTTAGTTCAAATCCAGATACCAAACGGTTATGCTTTTTCCAGTTTCGCGTATCCTCAAAATTTTCCTTCCAGCTCCATCGCGCACTCCTTGCATTCGATAATTCCCGTGTGAAATAATCCGGCTGTTCGAAATGATCGAAATTCACAGACAAATTAGCATTCTCTGGCCAGATCTCCCACTTTTGTGCAGGGAAAAAATGACGATACCCTGCACGGTAAAAAAAATCCCACACCGCATTTTGCACGGCCAGTTCCGTACGTCCAACCAGCAACACACGCCCCTCTTCTGTTTTCAACAAATAATCTTCACGTGCCAGCTTTGGATTCACATTTCCCGCAGGTAGCTTATCCGGAAACATCGCATCGGTTCCCACCATAATTCCTGCATCCGAAAGCTCCCCGGTTTTGACTTCAAACTTCGCTCCCGTAATGCGCGTCAACCCATTCGCCAGTTCCCAGGCTAAAGCCGTCACCTCCTCGGAAGCTCCAGAAGCAACCACCACCGACAACAACGCTTTGCCCTCCCTCGCCAAAGGCACTTCCACTCCTCCCTCCGCTTCCGGAAATGCACACAACAGCACGCCGATAAACCATACCCATTTCCTCACTTTTTGTACCGGATTTAAAAGTTTCATACCTGTGCTCGAACTCAATATGCTTGCTCACCTTCTTCCGACATCTCCAGTTGTTGTTTCCGCAATTCTTCAGCAATTTCCTCCGGCAAGACATTGGCAGGCTTTTCTAACTGCGGTCCCGTGAAGAAAAATGAAGGACGCAATAGCCCACCCGTCCCCAACTCATTAAGCCACGAGTTACGCACCACCTCAATGGTTACAGAATTATTTCCCTCCTGAATGGTATCACTCACATTGAACACCGCAGATTTGCTGAACTGACGCCCACTTGATCCAATAAATTTTCCATTCATCCAGACACGTGCCTCATCATCAAATCCACCTAGGAATAACGCAAGACTTGCGGGCTTTGTTTCT
>CAKUMP010000323.1 GCA_934667795.1 uncultured Chthoniobacterales bacterium
GTAACAGCATGAGCGTGATGAAAGGGGAAAATCGTAAGTAGAAAATACAAAGCAAAAAGAACCCCAGAAAAAGAAGCGCAGTAATGTGAAATGAGGGAGGCGCAATCTGGGTGTCCGAAAGAAGGGTCGCCGTTGCAAGCGCAATCAGCTCCGCAGAAGAAACAGGCTGACCGGCGGGCGTCCGGTAAATTTTCTCCGAAGCATCGGTTTTCCCTAAAAGGACGATTTTATTAAAAAAAACAGCCGGAGAAACGATGGGCGAAAGCCCGTTTGCCAGTTGTTCCGCACTAAGAAGAAGGTTGTGATAAGAAACGGTGCGAATGAATGGATGAATGCGGTAATCCAACAGAAAAGAACCATTTTTCTCGATAGAAACCGATTGTTTTTCCAGAAGCAACCGATGGTTTATGAAGTCAAGATGGGTGTTTTCGACAGAGGCTTGCAAACCCAAACGCGCAATTTGTACGGGAAGAGAGGGCAAAATGGCGGATTGATAGCGAAATGCGGCGGGGTAGGTCAGAACGGTGTCGTCCTGAAAGATCGTCGGATCCATGTTGAGAACACCAGGATGACTGGCATTCCGAAGTGTGCTGCCAGGGTGGCGTGTGATGGAGGGAAATTCCGGTAAAAAACGGGTGTCACCTTTAATCTGGGTTAATTGTGGAGGAAGAAATGCATTTGCTCCGGGAAGTGCCTCTTGCACAGGCTCTTCCCGAAAAGGGTCAGGATTGTGACGGTCATGTCCGAGTTCAAAACTGGTGACAAGCTGCGCACTGCGGAAGGCGGCAGTTTCAAGTGTGCTCAAATAGTTTTGTTCCACATCCGGCGGCCAGGAAAGAACAGGTAAAATGGCAACTGTGGAAGGAGAAAAGGGTTCCAGGCTGCGCAAGAAAAGGGTGTAGTCCAATGGCAACCAGGGCCAATCAGGTTGTAACTCCAGCGTTTCCTGGTTGATTTCTACCAGAACAACCGGTGCCCAGGATTCCTGCTCCGCCGTTTCTGTCATCATCCGTCCCAACATCCATTCGTCCACAGGCTTCCCAATGCCAAATTGCGATTCCCGAATTAATAAAACCCCAATCAGACATAAACTCAGTAAAACCCAAAAACGTAGTTGGCCCATATAACCATTAGAAGAAATTTCTATTCACTTGCCAATAAGAAACCACAGAGTCCAGTTTTTGTATATTCTGTGGTTTTTTTCTGTGGTTTTGTGTATTTTGTGGTTATGTCAAAAGCAAGGAAATGGGTGATGTGGGTGGTTTGTTTACTGTGTGTCCCTGGTGGGGTGATGGGGCAGCGGGTGAGCATCAAAGACAGGAGTGTGAGTACGACCCGGCAATTTGTGGTATATTGCGAAGACAGAATGGTACGGAACTCGGTGGCGTTGCTGGCGGAGGATGTGAAACGGAAGTTTCTTCATGAATTGCGTTTAAAAGATAATTGGAAGCACCCGATTGTGGTACAGATTGTGCGTCCGGGGGCAGACGGAACGAGTCGTTTGGGAATGCGATTATACCAGACGGAAGAGGGGTTGAAGTTTCAGGTGGATGTCGAGTTTGGAGAAGATCTGGAAAATGATGCATTGCGCGAGGAGTTATTGGCGGCATTAATGAGCGAGCTGGCTTATCGGAATATTGATTATGTGACGATCGGGGGAGCGGTCGCGCAACCCCCGCATTGGCTGGTTTCCGGCATGAGCGGGATCATTGGATTACGCGAACGCAAAATCCCGGCGGATGTCTATAAGGTGATTCTGGAATCAAACCTGATGCCGCAGATCAGTACTTTTCTGGATGAAAACCCACAGGGGAAGGACACCGCGACGCGAGGGGTTTATCGTGCGCATGCGATCAGTTTTGTACGGACATTACTGGAAATCCCCTCCGGTGGTGCGCAGATTGTGGAGTATTTGCAATCCATGGCAGCAGATCCAAAGGGGGATGCAAAAATGCTTTTAATCGAAAAGGTCCCGGAACTGGAAGAAGGGGTGGAGTTTCAAAAGCTATGGGCCTTAAATATTGCGCGTCTGGCCATTACGGATCGTTCTGAATTTATGACGGTTGCCGAGTCGGAAGTTCAATTGTTGCGCGTATTGGATGCGGATATTCTGATGATGAAAGGGGAAGAAGAGTTGCGGTATAAACTTACGGATATCGAGACGATTGCGGCATCCCCTCAAGGGAAAATGGCATTGACGAATTTAGCCGCGACGTTGCGCCAGACCGGACTCCGGGTAAACCCTTTGCAACAACCGATCGTTAATGAATATCTGGAAATTCTGAATATCGCGATCATGCCCAAAGGCAAACTGAAAGGCTTGCAGGCAAGGATTCTGCAGACCAATGCGTTACGGGAACAAGTCCGGGAGTTAGGCTATGATATTGAAGACCACATGAACTGGATGCAGGCCACCCAGGTCGGACGCTCCAGTGAATTATTCAGCGGATATTTTCAGGCAGTGAAACGCTTTAAACGTGAAGAACCCGAAAAACGCGTGGACCCGGTAACCCAGTATATGGATGCGATGGAAGAGGTTATGCGATAAGAAAAATTTGGAGTGCGGCGGTTTCTGCCACTTTGGATCCTAACGAATGGGATGTACGAACAACCATTGCCTGGCGACACTCAAACGTCATTCGAACCAAAGCGGTGCAGAGCTCCGCACTCCAGATCACGGCAGTTTATCGATTTGTTTTTGAATGGTAGTGGAGATGGATTGTAAATTTTTGTCGGTGATTTGAGAAAGGTAATGGATGGCGTCCTGTTTGCGCTGGAGTTTGATGGAGCAACGGGCGAGATGAATAAAAACACGGTCGTTTGTGGGGTCGATGGATGCGACATATTTCCATGCGAGGATGGCATTTTCCCATTGAGGCGGGTTGACGATATAATAGGTTTCCGCATAAGCAGAGGCAAAACGGACACTATGTGGGAGAAGATCACGCGCGGTGCGGAAATGTTGCAGCGAATTTGTGAG
>CAKUMP010000324.1 GCA_934667795.1 uncultured Chthoniobacterales bacterium
GGGTTATTGCATGAGGACATGAAATATCATTTTCAGGGATTTCCATCCAGTGCCCATCCGATGGCCGTGCTTTCCTCCATGATCAATACCTCGGGGTGCTTTTCTCCTTTAGATGCACAGGATCACAATTCGGACGAAGAATTTGATGTTTTGGCAGCCCGCTTAATTTCCCAGGTACGGACCATTGCTGCATTTGCTTATCGCAAATCACGTGGATTACCGATTGTTTATCCGAATCCGGCCAATGGTTACACAGAAGATTTCCTGCACATGATGTTTGCGCGTCCGAATGAAGAGTATTCGGTACCGGAGAGTGTCGCGAAAGCGTTGGACGTTGTATTATTGTTGCATGCGGATCACGAACAGAACTGTTCGACTGCGACCGTACGGATGGTGGCGTCGAGCCGTGCGAATTTATTTGCAAGTGTTGCTGCGGGGGTATGTGCATTATGGGGGCCGCTGCATGGGGGGGCAAATCAGGCAGTAATTGAAATGCTGCAACAGATTCATGATGAAGGAGATGATGGAAGTAAATTTATTGAAGCCGCAAAAGACAAGAACAGTGGGCGCCGCCTGATGGGCTTCGGGCACCGGGTTTACAAAAACTACGATCCACGGGCACGGATTATCAAAAAGGCCTGTGACCGCTTGCTGAATGAATTAAAAATTCAAGATCCTCTTCTGGATATTGCAAAACGTCTGGAAGAAGCCGCAGTTTCCGATTCCTACTTTGTAGAGCGGAAACTCTATCCAAACGTGGACTTCTATTCCGGTATCATCATGCGTGCGTTGGGAATTCCTTTGGATATGTTTACCGTCATGTTTGCAATTGGGCGTATGCCGGGCTGGATTGGGCATTTCCGCGAACTTCGCAGCGAATCCGGCAGCCGGATTAACCGCCCACGTCAGATTTATACAGGTGCAACCAAAACGGCTTATACCCCAATGGACGAACGCTAAAATAGCATATTCCACAAAAACGCGGAAAAATATCCCCCGGGATGAAAGTGCCTTTGTCAATATCAATAAACATTGCTCAAAAAAATACTTTCAAAGAAAATGGCAGGCCTTTGTTTTGAACAAGTCTGCCATTTTTTGAACGCCAAAAATAATCAGAAAAAAATTTATTTCTTATGCCAGACGAGAGGAAAATCCTGGAAAAAATGGAAGCAGCCACTGTAAGTCCGCTTGCGATATTAACTTTTCTGAATAATTATCGGAAATTACGAGCGAATGAGTCAGGAGAAATTGCGGAGTCTGCCATTTCACCAGTGGAATCGTTACCGGACCTGGACGCATTGCCGGAGGGAGAGGGGAAAAAATATCTGGGGGCCACAGCAATTTTGAAATTAAACGGGGGCTTGGGGACCGGCATGGGACTGGAGTTTGCAAAATCACTCCTGGAAGTTCGGGATGGAAAAACATTTCTAGATCTTATTAAAGACCAGATTCTGTTTTTAAGAAAAAAAACGGGGGTTCCACTGCCCTTTTACATCTTAAACAGCTTTAGCACCAGTGAAGACACCGGAAAATGGCTGCAACAACATCCGGAACTGGATGCAAAAGAAATTTTACAGAATAAAGTCCCGAAATTACGCTGTGACACATTGGAGCCGATCGAATATCCTGAGAATCCTTCACTGGAATGGTGTCCGCCGGGGCATGGAGATTTGTATGCGTCTCTGCCACCTGATGGTACTTTGCAAAAGTTACTCGACCAGGGGATTCATTATTTATTTGTATCTAATTCCGACAACCTAGGTGCGACTTTGGATTTGCGGATATTGTCCTATTTTGCAAAATCCGGTGCACCCTTTATGATGGAAGTGACCGCGCGAACAGAAGCCGATAAAAAGGGAGGGCATTTAGCAGTACAAAATGGTCGTTTAATCCTGCGCGAATCGGCTCAGTGTCCGGCAGCGGATATGGAAGAATTCCAGAATATTTCCAAACATAGGTACTTTAATACCAATAACCTCTGGATTCATTTGCCAAGCCTGAAAGCTGCAATGAAACGCCAGGGCGGAGTCTTGCAACTGCCACTCATTCGCAATAAAAAGAATGTCGATCCACGGGATAAAAATTCACCGGAAGTTTATCAGTTGGAAACCGCTATGGGGGCAGCAATCGAGTGTTTTGACGGCAGCATCGCATTAAATGTCCCGCGAACACGGTTTGCTCCGGTAAAAACGACATCGGATTTGTTCACCTTGCGTTCCGATGCTTATAAAATTTCTGACACGGGAGAAATCCAGCTTATTCCGGAACGGAAAAATATTCCCCCGGTGCTGGTTTTACCGGACTCCTGTAAATTTGTGGATGCAATGGAGAAACTGGCACCCAATGGAGTTCCATCCCTGAAAAATTGTGAAAAACTGGTTTTAAAAGGCGAACTCCAATTTGAAAAAGACGTCGAAATTACGGGAAACGTAGAAATTGTTGCAAAGTCAGCTAAAGGGATCGTTACTTCCGGACGTTATGAGACAGGAAGATATGAAGTTGACAGTTGATAAGGGTTCCTGGCGTTAGGAATAGGTTTTCCTTCGACGTTTTCAGCCTTCATAATTCATAATTCGTAATTAGTCGTCCCTTAAAAAGTCATAATACATTGATTATAAGCTTGATACAGATCAAATGATGACTTATTTTTGATCAGTAAATTCACTTAAACACCGAAAAACTGGTCATTTTGATGAAACCGAAACCTCACACCCAAGAATCCGAACAACTTTTTTTACAAGATTTGGAACATCTGCTCGATCAGCGGAGGCCGCTTTATAAATTGGCTAACAAGCTCCCTTGGGATGCTCTTGAAAATGCGTTTGAAGCCTATTACAGCGAAGTCGGTCGTCCTGCGTTGCCAATACGTTTGATGGTGGGACTTTTACTGTTAAAACAGTTGGAAAACCTGTCTGATGAACGGGTTTGTGACATGTGGGTACAAAACCCTTATATGCAATA
>CAKUMP010000325.1 GCA_934667795.1 uncultured Chthoniobacterales bacterium
CTTCCGGACACACAAACGCCACGGTCCGTCGATTCAATATCGGCGATCGTTCCACCAGCAACTATTTCACGACCTACTTTGATGGGGCTATCGATGATCTTTTCGTCACCACCGGGTTGCACACATTTCAAACCATCCCTGAACCGGGTATTGTCGCTTTAATAATTCTTGGAGGTGGGACATTTTTTGCTGGTGGGAGAAAACGTAAGACAGCTTAGGTCTGAGTCACTTTTACGGACTTCATTTTTATTATGAGACGCGTATTTATTTCAATTGTCAGTACTTTTGTGTTCATTTCAAGTCATGGATGGGCTGAAGAAAAAGGTGTTATTGATTTGCGTTATCCTGTATCGGAAAGCATTGCGCATATTACCGGGATTTACTGGAATTTTGATCAGCCATTGGATGGGGAGCAAGTGATTGAAGACGTATCGGGGCATGGTAACCATGGAATGCTTCTTGAGGGGAATGGAGAAATCCTTCCTATCGTTCCCGGGGTAAATCGTCGGGGGACCTCTGGGTTTGAAACCGGGATCAGACTTTCTACATCTGCATCCTCACCAGGTGCTGAAGGTAATCCACGTATCCTGGTGAATATGGCGGTCGAAAATAGTCTTTGGCTGGAGGGCGTCAGCTTTACGGGTGGGGTCTGGGTGAAACTTTCATCCGTCGTGATGGGGGAGCAGTTTGTATTATTAATGGATAAAGGGGGGTATAATACACGGGCAGGAGGAAATGCCGGACATTTTGCTTTATATCTTTATAAAAATAAAGGAGATGCCTGGCAGGTTGGGTTTCATATCGGGGATGGAATGACAAATACCAATGTCACCAGCAATGCAAATGAAATTTTAGATTTATATGTAGATGACTGGCATCACATTGGATTTAACTTTCATTTTGATCCGGTAAATGGAAGTGCAGTTTCGTTTTGGGTTGATGGAAAGCCTGTAGGGACAGAAATTGTGGATGTCAATTTGACAGCAGGAAGCAGCGATACGGGAGCGCGACGATTTGTGGTTGGAGAACGCACGACAACCCATTATGTCTCGACCCTGGATGGAATTCTGGATGATGTTTTTGTAACGGAAGGAATATATGAATTTAAGCCAATTGAAGAATAATAACGGAAGTTCTGGATCAGAATATAAGCGTTGGGTGTGGACAGAACTTTTAGGGTTTGATTCCACGCAGGATGATGGTGGCGTGCGTGATTATCTGGATACATTGGGATTTGTCCCACAGGGCATTTCGTTGTTACTAAGTGCACCTGATTTTATTCTGCAGCATCATGGGCTCGAAGAAAATGCCACCCTTCCGCCGGATTTTTGTGCAAGGAATGGGCATAATGGAAATGAAATACGCGCCAGACAGGAATGGACGCAATTACAATTGAAAAAGCTGGTCGATGGATTAAAAGAAGCCGGCTGTGCGGTTTATTTTTCCTGTTTTACGGCATATTTAGAAAATAAATTTCATCATGAGTGGTTGAGTGATCACCCGGAAGGGAAAACGGTTTCTGCTCCTGAGGGGAAACGGGGGGCATTGTTTGTTCTGGCGCGATTGGCAGATGGGAGTTACTTGCAGGATTATTTTGCAGAACAGGTGGCAAAAGTTTGTTTAGATTATGGATTTGATGGCTGGCATGGTCCGGATGGATTTGGCCCACAATGGGGGATTCAAAAATTCGGATGCAGTGATGACTTTGTTGCACAGTTTCAAGAACGTGGGCATGACTTGCCGGAATCCATTCTGGCGCCTTGTGAAGACCAGCCGGAATTATTGACGCAGAGAATGGACTGGATATGGCGTCATCGCCGGCTCGAATGGATGGAGTTTTACTCCGACCGTTGGGCGGAGTTCTGGAAAACGATGAGCGATGCGTTGCATACGATCGGGCGTAAAACCATGATAAACTCTGCCTGGACGCGAGATCCCTTTGAAGCAAAGTATCGATACGGGATTGATTATCGTAAGATTGCGGCTGCTGGAGTAGATTCCATGATGGTCGAAACTGCTGCAGGCGGGATCTTGCTGGGGAGTGATGATCGCGATTACCATTCAGATTATCTCATGATGCTCATGCTTATTCGGGCATGTGTCCCGAACATGGAACTTATCTTTTTGCATAACATAAAAGACGTCATTGAGGACTGGGACTTATTACGTCATGACCCACCCATGCTGGAACGTGAAGTTTATTCACTGGCAAATGTTTATTACCGCAATGCGGCAGGAGAAATTGAACGCTGTGTGGATGGATTTATGGGGTGTCTGGCAGATGGAATTATTGCGGATGAGTGGGAGTGGCTTTCTGAACGTTGGAAACTGGCATTTGAAACATTACCGAAAAAAGTATTAGGAGCAACGCTCTTGTGGTCAGATTCCATGCTGGACGAACAAATTAAAAATTTTCCAACAGATCGAAATGCAACGGTTCATTATCTTGCGTTTAAATTGCTGGAACATAATGCACCCGTACAACTTGTTGCGCGCTTGGAAAATCTGGAAAAGGCAGATGGGCCGTTTTTAATTTTAAATCCGCATCTTCTTTCGCAAGTAGAAAAATCAACGGCATTGAATTCCGGAAAAGGATTGATTCTCATTGGCCCGGATTTTACCGGCTGGCCGGAACCTGCATTTGAATATTCTGATAATGGATCCGGGATACGACTCTATGGATTGAAATTCGAGTCTGCGTTAACGGAAATTACATCAGAAGAATCTGCCATAACACCTGCCATTCCAGAAGATCCATGGTCGATCGCAGAGCCTTTACCATTTCGCGCGGAACTCCTGGTGCATCCGGTATCTCCAGATTTTTTTAAAACCTGTGCGCATATTATTCAAAAAGTGACTAATACTTATGCGGTGGAATATAAACATCCGGCAAACCTTGTGAC
>CAKUMP010000326.1 GCA_934667795.1 uncultured Chthoniobacterales bacterium
ATACGGTCTTGCAAACACCGTAAAATTAACCGGTCCAAAATCCCAGTTGGAAATTGCGTCCATGATGCGTGCATCCCGGGTTTTTGCATTGGCATGTGTACATGAAGCAGATGGCGGGAAAGACAATTTACCGACCGTGATTATGGAAGCGATGGCAAGCGGATTACCGGTCGTTTCCACCCGACTTGCAGGGGTGCCTGAAATGATTTTGCCTGACCAGACAGGAATTATTCTGGAAAATGCCGATCCTGCACCACTGGCAGATGCATTGGCGCAGTATTTAAATTCTTCAGAACTTGCTCAAAAGCAAGGTGCAGCCGGACGACAATTTGCAGAACAGGAATTTGCTTTACCGCACACCACCACCCAACTGCTCGATTATTTTATACAAAAAGCAAAAATTCCCCCTACCCTGGCGCAAATTAAACAAAACTGGCGACGCCTCCCGGCATAGTTGTTTGGGGCTTCATCCTGAATCAATCTGTTACGCGGACTCCGCGGATGATCGTGGGAGCCGGCTCCAGATCCAGAATTTTTCTCCAGCGGGAAGGGCGTTCGACTACCACCAATTCCATTTCTTCCAAAGTTGCAACATCCAGACGTCCTGTACCTGGAAGTCCATATTCGTATTGGAATATCTGGAGGGCTTCATAAAAAAGCGGTCCTGGCATTCCATCGATTTGCCCATGGTAATATTCGTTGTCTTTCAAAAAGCGTTGAGCTTTTTTAAAAATCCCGACCTGGACTTCCCGAGAGGCCTGCTCATAAGGAGTTTCCGCAAACAGGCTGCTGTAAATACGATTAGTTGATGGGGCCGGTTGTGCTTCATATGGAAAAGAAGCTCCTGCCGGAGGATCCGGAGAAACGGGCGCAACCGGTGTGGGGGGCATCGGGGCTGGCATACTGTTCTGATATTGCTCTAAAAATGCAGCATCGGCCTGGGAAGTTTCCGAAGAAACTGCCGGAGGCGTGGGCGGTTCATTTTGAGGAACATACTCCTCGGCAGAAGCTTGCCTGTTTTGTAACTCCTGAACGGGAATGCCGGCACTTGTGTTCTCCTTTTGTTTAGCCGCAGATAATGCTTCCACCGTTTTCGCATCCAGTTCTCCCGTCACTGCTAACCCTTCACGGATTTGAAATCGACGAATCGCCGCAAGTGTTTCTTCGCCGGAAATTCCATCTACTTTTCCAAAATAAATCCCCTCCTCTTGCAAAATTTCCTGTACCTCGCTCAATCCCATCCCTTGCGCAAAGAGTCCCCCCAGGCTCAAAACAACCCCAGCCAGCATGATGAAAAATGGACGCCAAACCCTCATATTCATAAGACGAAATTTCTTTTATTTGTATTCAATTATAAATACCACCTTCTTATTTTAAATAAAGCAAAGCCTGTGTTTTTCGGAACTCCAATACCCCTTCAGTTATTCCCAGCACTAATTGATCCAGATATTCGTGTTTTTTGATCCGCTCCATTTCCTGAGGATTGCTAAGAAATCCCCCTTCTACCAGAATGGCCGGATGACGCGAATTCCGGAGCACCGAAAAATTTCGCTGATGAATTTTACGATCCACTGCCTGCGTTTGCCTGATCATTCCCCTTTGCACCATTTCTGCCAGTATTTCAGAAGGCACTTTTACCCCCCTCAGCTCTTCAGCCCCATTCGTACTCCCTAACGTCTCCCCAACCATCGCGGTATGATGCATTTTTTCCTCCTCCCGGATATAATAAAACGTCTCAATCCCCGACGCATTCGTGTTGGAACTCATATTAAAATGAATACTGATAAAGATTGCATGTGCGTATTTATTTCCAATGCGTGCACGTTCTTCCAAAGGAAGAAAAACATCCCGGGATCTTGTCAGTTCCACCTTCAATCCGGATTCCAGCAATTTTGCTTCCAGCTTTAACGCAACTACCAGCGTCGCTTCCTTTTCATAAATCCCATTAACCACCGCACCCGGATCATGCGCACCATGTCCGGCATCAATTACCACGGTCGTAAACACCCGCTTTTTGGGGAACCATCTTTCCAGCATATTAATACCGTAAAAATAATAGATCAGACCTATATATCCTGACAGTAATAAAATAATACCTAATACAGAAAATGATCGTCTCATCTTCTTGAATCATGAAAAGATTCTCTACAGGTTTCAACTCGATATTACGCAAAAAATTGTGCTATATCGGGAACCAAACATTATATGACCGGGTTTTCTTCTCTAAAACGTGTCTGATACTTCCTTATCAATCCGCTTTAAAATACAAAAACGTGCCTGAGTATGGGGAAAAAAGTATATGAATATACGTTTTCCGACCATATTCAAAATACAGACTTTCTATATTCTTCTCACATGCACGTTTCCCCAAATAAATTGCCATATATTTAACTCGGAGGTATCAGATGAAGCAAAAAACATATTTCTTTCGTTTCTTCAAAAAAGTATTTTTTTTGAAATTTGCGCTTATGTGCGTTCTTTTTTTCCAGGAGAAAAGCATCCTGGCGGAGCCGGTTGTGTATGGAGTGGATTTGCATCTGACCGATTGGACGCGGCGATATCCATCCACTTCCAATGAAACTGCAATAGAAGACGAATCCCGGCCGGGCCATTATCTGATCCAGCTTCATTTGAATCCCTCAGATCCTCCTAACCCGGATGAAGCCAGACAGACCATTTATGTCGCTAAACCGAATATCCCGGTAGAACCTGGCAGGAAATATACTGTTTCAACCCGATGCCGGACAGATATTGCGGATACTGGCGTTGCCAGAGTCGTGTGTTATTTTTTGAAAGATAAAACCGTCTTAAAAGAAGAAAATGCGAAAGTTTATCTTTCAAAAATATCCGG
>CAKUMP010000327.1 GCA_934667795.1 uncultured Chthoniobacterales bacterium
TATACCGCCTGTCTTCTGCCGAAAGTGAGCTATACAATGCGACATCCGTTATAGGAAACATCGTTTCAAATTGAGCATCCGGAAAATCCTTTAATGCTTTTTCAAAACCCGCTTTGGAAAATCCATCCCGGTGCCCAAGTAATGTCAGCTTTCGATACCCGCCTTCCAGCAAATGCTTGGTCATTTGCTCGTACCCCCATGAACGACTGGACACAAAATTAGGAATCCCTTTGAGTGCATTCCCGGCTATCGCAGCTACCGGAATTTCCGCATCAAGAAACATATCCAGCATGTCTTGCGTGAAAAGCTCGTTCGGGTAAATCAAAATAACCCCTTCTACACGCGAGTCAATAAAACTGTGTATGGCCCGCATCAGCGCCTTGTTTCCCAAGGACTGATACCAAAGCGTTTCCTGCACTAACCATTGATAACCATAGTCCAGAAGCGCTTCTGTAGTCTCTTTCAACTTGTATTGCGAAAGTGAACGTATTGCATCAAAACTCAATATCCCGATACAGTTACTCCGCTCTCCACGTAACATCCGCGCTTGATGATTCGGACGGTAATTCAAACGCTTCGCCGCTTCAAAAACTTTCCGCTGTGTTTCCTCATTGTATCGCTCCAGCCGCTTGCCCGCCAATATCTCCGCCACTGTCGTTCGCGATAACCCCGCTAAACGCGCTACCGATAACTGCGTGGGGTATTTCGTTTTCTCTCGGGAGATCTCTTCAGACTTATCGACACGTTTCGCCATAGCTTCAATCCCTATAGCGAAACGTGTCGCTATGTCAAGAGAGATTTCTTTTTTTAAAATTTTTCTTGTTTCCATAAAGTGATACGAATAGATTGATTCGTATCAATTGTGTTATGCATTTTGATTTACCCCAGTTTACTTCATGAAAACATACAAAATACCTCATCTGAAAAAAGCGACTCTTCTGGCAACAATGCTTCTCACCTCCGGGCTGTTTTGTCATGCTGCCGTCATTGCACCCGGCGATGTTTCCGGGCTTACCCTGTTTCTTGATTCGCAAACTGGCATCACTACAGATGGTTCCGGGAACGTGAGTCAATGGAACGACCAGGCAGTTCATGGGCCATACCATGCGGTTCAAAGCAATGCAGATCGACGCCCCACCTATTCCGGAGCAGGCGGTGGTGGTGGATCGCCCACACTTTTGTTTGATGGAATTGGCGGAAGTGATGCTACCCAGGGATCGTATTTACGAGCCGATGGAGCACAAGCCAGCGTGACTAACAGCCTGACCATGTTTGTCGTATTTTCCCTTCACAGCAATAGTACCTCGATGGCATTGGTTGATGCAGGGAATGTAAACAGTAACCTGCGAGGATTCGGGCTTTACAGTCACTCCACGAGCGGTCTTACCGTCACCTTCAAAGATCCCGGGTACACTAACGAAACAGGCACTCCAGGAAATAACATGACGACTCACCCTACTTCGATCAGCAAGGACAACATTGCTCTCAATCAATTTACGGTCGCAGCCGTACGGATTGAATCTGATGGAAGCGTCTATCTGCGAGCTGGGGACATCAGCACAACCACCAATCGTTCGCTGGCACTGACCAATATCAGTGGATATAATGATTGGCTGGCAATTGGTTCGAACACCCCAGGTTCCTGGCGTCTGGATGGAGCGATTTCCTCAGTCGCTCTTTACAACCGTGCGCTTTCGAATGAAGAAATCGATGGCATTTACAACTTCATGTATGAAACCTACGCCATCCCGGAACCACACACCGCCATTTTATTACTGGGTGTCGCCATAAGCAGTCTGACATTTCGCCTCAAGCGCTGTTAAACAGCCTATTTCGAAGACTCAATTCTGTGTGCTCTGTGGTTAAAGCGGTCCTCTGTGATTCCTGCGTCCTCCGTGTCATTTCCGTGGAACTGTCACAATCTTGTTGCCAAACAAAAGTCATCTGAATTTTCCATTGCAAGCCCTTGGAGATGAAGACGTACAGTACATTGAAACAGTTTCGGCAAATAAAGAAAATTCAAATTCTCCCGCACCAGTGACTCTCGGGAAATTCGGTGAGAAATTGACAGATTATCTTGTGGATGAACGTGGTCGTGCAGTGAGCCTTGCGGATCGTGCAGAAGGAACGCCAAAATATTATGTTCTCTATTATTCTGCATCCTGGTGTCCGCCGTGCCGTCAATTCACCCCGGAATTAGTCCGCTGGTATTCCCGTGCGAAATCCAAATACCCGATAGAAACAATATTAATACCATCTGATAAATCAGAAGAGGATATGTTAAGTTACATGTCCAAGTATCGCATGCGTTTTCCAGGATTGAAATTTGATTCAAAAAGCCAGAAATGGGTGCCACGAAACCAAGGTGGCGGGATTCCTGCCTTACTGTTGGTTGATTCGGACGGCAATCGATTACTCAGCAGCCAGGATGTTCCACGCGCAGATTTTCTTAAAGAAGTCGAAAAATATATCAAAGCGAATTAACACAAGTATTCTGTCGTATTTTCTTTTCAAACAGCCTGTTTCGAAAAAAACAACACCCCACCACCAGGGCGACATGTCGCCCTGAACAAGAGCGGTGACGTGTCACCGCACTCCTAAATTTCTCGTGGTCCAAATGGATTTTGCATTAAAAACCCTAAAAAACATTCTGTGTGTTCTGTGTACTCTGTGGTTAAAACAGGCTCTCTGTGGTTTCTGTGGTTACAAATAAAAACACGTTGCCTTCCTTCTCGGCTATGATATAATAACAAAAATTCATCATGAACGCATTTGTGACACACTATCATTTACGAAGTATCTCTGGGCCCGGCAGGCCCGGGACATGTCTGGGATAATTC
>CAKUMP010000328.1 GCA_934667795.1 uncultured Chthoniobacterales bacterium
GCTATAACCTGATTAAAATACCGAAATCAGTGGGATGCGTCACTCTGTCTTCTCATAAAAACATTTATCATAAATAAACTTCATGGGCTGTAAACATAGCAACAGAGCAGCACGCAAAGCTGCCAAAGGATATTGGGAACTCATCAACGCAGGAGAACCTTATCGTCTTCTGTTTCCTGTCGGAACTCTGATTGGCCTTCTCGGGGTACTCCTCTGGCCCCTGCATTTTTATCAGCTTTTTGACCTGTACCCCGGCAGTATTCACGCACGCATCATGATCCAGAATTTTCTGGGATGCTTTGTGATCGGGTTTCTTGGTACCGCATTTCCTCGCCTTCTGGATGTTTCCCGCGTCCACCTGCCTGAAGCACTCTTATATGCCGGACTGTTAATCAGCAGCACGGTTTTTCATCTGTTTCAGCAAACCCTGATTGGAGATGCGATTTTCCTGAGTACTTTTCTGCTTTTTCTGGGCAATCTGATTGCTCGCTTTACCAAACGTCAGGACACCCCACCTCCAGGGTTTGTGCTGGTTGGGCTTGGGATGCTCTGCGCCATTTTTGGAACGGTGGGTCTCATCCTCATTACGGTATTGCCGATAGAGTTGATTCCCACATGGTTTCTGACTTTCCCCCGGCTTCTTCTGTATCAGGGGTTCCTTCTTCTCCCGATTATGGGACTTGGCGCTTTTCTTCTTCCTCGCTTTTTTGGATTACCCAACAAACATAATTTCCCGACCTCTCTCACACCTCCTCCCGGCTGGCTGAAACGTGCTGTATTTGCATTTTTCTGCGCCTGTTTTATCATTGCCGGCTTTCTTTTCGAATCCTTCGCTTATGCCTCCATTGGAAATGGTCTGAAAGCATTTGGAGTTGCCCTGTACCTTTTCCGTGAAATTCCTGTGCACCGTACAGGATTCGGCGATGGCGCACTTGCTCTGGGATTAAAAATTGCGCTTTTTTCCATCCCTCTCGGTTTTACTCTGATTGCCTTTATGCCCGCTCATCTGACATCATTCCTGCACGTCGTCTATATCACCGGCTTCAGCCTGTTGACATTTACCGTTGCCAGTCGTGTCCTTTTGGGGCATAGCGGACAAGCCTCTAAGTTCAAGGCCTGGCTCCCCTCTATTCTCTGCTTGATCGCCTTCCAGATTATCGCCATGGTCACACGAGTTAGTGCGGACTGGCTCCCTGCCCTCACGCAAAGCCATTACAGTTATGCCGCCATGGGCTGGGTGGTGTCAGTCCTCATCTGGACAATTACCCTCCTCCCCGCCATCCGCCTCGCAGATTCAGAATAGAGGAAAAACTCTTTATGAATACTGGAAAACAAAATTCTAAATCCCGGAGTCATTCCCCACACATTACGACCGAAGAATTCGATGCAAAATTCGATGCAGGCGAAGACATTACGGCCTATCTTGATGTCGAAAAGATACAGATTTTCTGCGCCGGCGAAAATTCTTTAGAAAAACTTTGGGACTCTGACGTGAAAGCATCTCTTTCCAGCCGACGAGGAGGTCGGTGTGCCCAGCAAGAGTCTGCCGACGGGGACGTCAGGACTTCCTGCGAACGGTGACACATCACTGCTCTATAAAATAATACCGCCAGTGGGACTTGAACCCACACGGGAGTTACCTCCCAACGGATTTTAAGTCCGTTGCGTCTGCCATTCCGCCATGGCGGCAAGTAAGCGACCACTTAACACTATTATCGGCATTCCTCAAAGAAAAATCTTCATTTTTTCTGATATTCTTCGTCCAGAATGGCGTCGTTAGGCAAGGAATGGATAAATTTTATAAAAGTCAGCGTAACATTCCGCCTGCCATACGTAAAAATGCGCCTTTTTGGAATTCTCTCTGAGCGGTTTCGATTGCTTCTTCCAAAGCCATGCCTTCATCCAAATAAAGGTGCGTTAAAGCGAACAATAAGTTTTCGCTTTCGGTGATACAATTTGGTGCACAAGGTGAACTTGTATAAGATTCATTATTTTCTGATGGTGTATTCATTGAGTTGTTCCTAAGCCAACCCCACTTCAAGCTTCAACCAGTCAGGAATTTTTTTTCCCCACCGCCGAAGTTTGGCAGTGGGATTGAACGATTGTTCTTTTATCCATTGCCAAGCCCACCCAGGACGGCTACTACTACAATAGCCTTCACAGCCACAATATTTACTGTGGTTGCTACATGAGTAATCTTGGCAAAAATGTTTGACATCTTTTTTAAGCCTGCACGCATTTTTGCTTTTTCGCAAGAAAAATTTTTAGATTTTTTGCTGGAAGCGCCGATATCCTCGTCAGCCAACGTACCATTGGAGTATTTAGGCGTTCCATTAGGGACAGAGCCATAAACAATCTCCTTGGATTAAAAATTGCCCTTTTTTCCATCCCACTCGGCTTTACTCTCATCGCCTTCATGCCCACCCGACTGACCTCATTTCTTCATGTCGTCTATATCACCGGTTTCAGCCTGCTGACATTTACACTAAGTTTTCATTTTGTTGCCAGTTTGTTCTCTTTCTGGCATCCTCTTTCTGATTAAACTTCCCTAATATCTGTCCCATCAAAAACCATTATACGCGTATGAAAAAAGCATTTTCCAATCCATTATCTTTAGTTCTTATTATTGGGATTTCCATTGCGCTGGGATTTGCGACGGGCTGGTGGAGTGCACCGAAAGGCATTAGCTCCAACACAGGAAGCGTTCATGCATCTTCTGGTTCTCGAAACCCGGGGGCTTCCGGAAGCCCGTTTTCTCAACCGGGGATTGGTTCAGTCGATGAGATCGAGACCCTGCTGACACCGGCGGTTTTAAATCGGAAAGGAAAGTCCT
>CAKUMP010000329.1 GCA_934667795.1 uncultured Chthoniobacterales bacterium
TTTCGAGGTGTCTGTGGAGCCTCGTGTTTTCAAAATCCCCGTAAATTTACGTGTAAAGGCTTTGACTTCTTTTCCTACAATTAAATCGACCAGTACTCTCGCAGCTTCTCGCCCGACTTGATGGAAAGGAAATGCAATACTGGTTAACGAAGGCTCCATCATCGCAGCAAAAGGAAAATCTCCTGCCCCGACCACTCCCACTTCGGGAGAACTTAATCCTAATTGCCGAATTGCCTGATACGCCCCTAATGCCACCTCGTCATCAATGCAAAACAAAGCATCCGCACCCTTTTTCTGAATGGCTTCTTTTGCTGCAGCACAACCAGCCGCAACACCGTAGTCATAAGTGATCGTATGAAAGACTTCCTCGAAAGCTGGAGCATTCGCCCGATTCGCAGATTCTAAATAAACTCCCACCTGAAGCCTGGCACTTTCAGGTGCAAGAATCGCTATGTTTCGATATCCCTGTTGATACAGATGCTCAAAAACCGCTTCTGCATTCATCTCCTGGTCACTCGCAAACACATGCTCACCTAATGTCTGATTAATCCTGTGTAATACAATCCTTGGTCGATTTAAACTCACGAGCATTTTCTGCGCACGTTCAGAAATACGAGCCGGCACCAGCCACCCACTAATGTCTTCATTATCCAGCTTTTTAAGAAATAATTCTTCCTGCAATGGAAGCTCCGGGTTCGATACCACAAGTTCCAGCGCATATCCCATTTCTCCCAGTATTTCTTCAACCCCTTCTACCAGTTTACTGAAAACCGGATGAGAAAATGCGGCTGCCTGCCTCGGTATGACTAATCCCACAACGCGCTGCTTGGGTTGCTGCGCAGGATCCGCAACGACGGTTCCGTGATAACGACGACTGATAATCCACCCTTCTTCACGCAGGCGCTTCAACGCTTTGCGTAAAGTCAATAAAGCCGCTCCATATTCCGCTGCAAGTTGCTTTTCCGTCGGTAAACGCTCTCCTCCACGAAAGTCCCCTCGCTTGATTTTGCTCATTAATCTGGCATAAATCCGATCCGCTTTACTCTCATCGGCAGGTTTCGACGGCAATTTTTTACCATAGGGGGCAGGGGCTTCACTCATTTTATATTTCGTTTTTCCGTATTTTTTTCTTTACAGTAGATCATTAAATGAATCATAGTCAATATAAATTCACATATTAATTCACTCCGGATAACTTGAGTGGTGTGTGCGTTTCAAATTCGCCTTTTATTTATGAACAAAATACATCGCATATTTACATGGAGCGCTTGCTTCTGCGTTTTCGCAGGTTCTGTCAGCGCAGCTACCCTCCTCCCTGTCGGACCGATCGTTTTTGACGCCCACGCGGATTACGACACCAACTTTCGCACAAATGGATTAACCGGGATCACGCGTACCAGTACTGGTGGTTATGGACTTCGTGCAGCGACGACTTCCGGTTCCGTGATAGGGGCTGCCGTTTTTGATGAAAGTTCTACGAATGTGGGGACTGCAGGCAAAGGAGGAACTTCCGGGAGTCAGACAAATAATGATCTTTCGGATTTTACGATTTCTGCAAATGTGCAATTTAATGCCCGTGCGACATCGAATGTCGCTGGATTTTTCCTGCGTCTGGATAACAATGACAGTAATGGTTATCTGGCAACAGTAGAATTAATTGGTTCAAGCAACATTACTTTCCGTTTGTATGAAGGAGTTGGGATCACGAGTGCGCCCACGGCAGGACAGGAAATTTTCTCTCAACAAATCACCCAAGGTTTTGCCATCAGCACCTGGCATGAATTTTCTGTGACAGCAGAAGGAAATGCGTTCTCTTTCAGCTTTCAGGATTCCAGCAACAATCTGGTGACTGCCAGTTATATTGACCCTACACTCACTCGTACGGTCGGCCAGACAGGAGTGTACCTGACAGCCGGATCAAGTGGTGGCACCAATATGAATCAATTTGAAATCACTGCTATTCCAGAACCCTCTGCACTGGTGTTGCTCACCATTCCCATGGCTATTTTTTATCTGCAAGGACAAAGAAAACGCATGCGAAAGGCGTGAGAATTTCACCCTGAAAGGAGACAAAAGTGCTGTTTATGAAGAAATTTCTTTCCCCTCAATCGCAAGGCAGCGCGCGATAGACGCGGGGGCCGGCGTACACGGGACGCGAGACATACACGGGGCGTTCCACGACTACGCGGGATCGCACGCGCGGATAATGGACAACGCGCGGAGCATAATATACAGGAGCAGGGCGATAATACACCGGGCGGTGATGGTAATAACGTGGAGCATAGCAGGATCCGTATCCTCCATAGCCTCCACCAAACGAAACATCCACTCGCCAGCCTGCCTCCGCAGTGCCAGTGCTCATTCCCCAGATCGCCAACAAAATACCCAATAAAATCACAAGTTTCTTTTTCATAGCGTTTAAGATGTATCGTTTAGACGTTTCCCCTCCCCCTGTTATTCAAAAAAATCAGCATTTTCTAAAAAACGGCTCCGTTTATTAATTATACACCGGATTTTACTCTAAAACAATCCCATTCCGTTCCAGCGTCATTCCGGTTTCCCGGTCCAATTGCACAACGGATTTATTATAATCCAGAACCGCACGCAACTCAGCGGCTTCTGCCGTCGCCAGATCTTCCTGTAATTCCAGCACCACAAACGTCGTCGTTGCCCCTTCCTGTAATTTTTCCTGTTCCGCATCTAATCGTTCCTGCGCCAGAACACGAGAAACTTTTGTCGCTTCAATTCTTTGCCGCGCTGCCTGAATTGCCCCCATCGCATTATCCACCTCCACCACCACATCAAGCTCTGTGGCCAGGGTGCCGTAC
>CAKUMP010000330.1 GCA_934667795.1 uncultured Chthoniobacterales bacterium
TGGAACATGAGTTTTCTGATTTCCGTTCGATTGAATACGAATTAGCGTTGGACCATGCAACGCAGCAGGCGAATGTTTTGCTGGCAGGAGAAAAAAATGCGGAAGATAAGATAGTGTTGCAGCATGCACAAGGGCAGGAGTTATGGTTGTTTCAGGCGAATGATCTGGAATCGGATTTGCAGGTGGATGGTAAGGTGCATGAGAGCAAGCGTTTACCCGGAGGTGTGGGCGTGGTTTCGGAGGCAGGATCGGTTGATGTTGCACTGACAGACTTCTGGCAACGCTGGCCGAAGGGGATACAGGTGAAAGGAGATCGACTTTCACTGCGTCTTCTTCCGGAGCAGCCATCGAAAGAATACGGGAAGGATCTTCCGTATTATTTAATGTATCCTTTTGTAGATGGGTTCTACCGGTTGAAGTGGGGGATGTCTTTTACAGAAAGAATGGTTTTTGAATTTGGGGTAGAAAATAAACTTTCAGAAACCTGGGCGGAAGCACAATGGCCAGTCCTCGCGGTCATTCCCGCATCCTGGTATGCAGAAACCGAAGCTTTGATCCCGATTGCAGAGCCACAGGGAGAACAGTTTTCCCGATGGGATGATTATATTCAGGAAAGTTTTTCGCGTCATATGGCACTTAAAGACAATGTGCGAGAATATGGATTTTTAAATTATGGAGACTGGTTTGGAGAGCGCGGACATAATTGGGGGAATAATGAATATGACTTACCTCATACGCTGTTCAGTCAATATGCACGTACCGGCAATCGGGATTTTTATCGCTTTGCTTTAATTGGAGCCAGACACCAGGCCGATGTGGATATTGTGCATGCGTATCCGGATCCTTTTTATGTCGGGGCGAACCATAAACATTCGGTTGGACATACGGGACAATGGTCGTCGGCACAATCCAATTTAAGCTGGAGTTATGAGTATGGACATTTTACTGCAGCAGGAAATGGGCATACCTGGGCAGATGGAATGGTGGACGCCTGGTTGCTGTCGGTTGATCCGGTTGTCATGGAGTCTGCCCTAAAATTAGGCGACCATATGGCGTATGCATTCGCGCCGCAATTTGATCATTTAGGCACGCATGAAAGAAGTGCGGGATGGTCGATGCGTGCATTGATTGCGCTGTATCGCGCCACCAGTGATCCGGTGTACCTTAAGGGCGCTGAGCAAGTGGGAGAGGTTGCTTTGATTGCACAGGATATGGAAAAGACGGGTGTCTGGCCGCATGAGTTGCCGGCGACTCATGCCAGTGGCGCAAAAGGGATTCATGGAAATAATTTGTACCTGATTGGAGTTTTGAGCGCGGGGCTGCTGGCGTATCATGATCATACTGGTGATGAACGGTATCAGAAATCGTTGCTCCGGGTGGCGGAATGGATGTCGGGGAATTTTAATGAAACGATCGGCGGTTGGCCGTATTCGGTTTCAATTGAAAATAAACCTGTCACACGCGTTTCATTGGGACTGAACGGGCTGATTTATAATTCCTTATTATATGGCGCATTGCTGGATAATGATGCTGCAAAAGTTGCACAGGTAGAAAAAGCATTGCTCAGTATGTTTGTCAGTATTGAAAATGATGATGATGGAAAAAATATTTCCATGAGAGGATTTTTTACACCCGAAACATTAGGACGGTTGCAGAAGTTTTATAAAAAACAGGGGCTGGAAAAATCCACATTTTTAAGTAATACAAAAGAAGCACTTGCAGAATTTTTATATACGTATCCGGTGTCAGAAGAGTTTTCTGTGCGAGCTCCAGATCATAAGAAGTTTCGTATATTAAGTGAAAAGAAAGAGAAGATTTTTGTAGAGCGACGGCGACATGGCAGCATGCCGAGAGGAAAAGAATCAGGTGTGATTCGTTTAAGTAATGCGGAAGAAGAAGTGGTTTTTGAACATACATTTTCCACGCTGGATGCTTTTGAGTTACCGGTCACGGTGCCTGCGGCGGGAGAATGGTATGTGGATATCGAAGACGATCAACGCGGTGTATGGAGTGTCAGCGCATCGACCGCACGTGTAGATTCTGTGCTGATTCCGGATTACCGGATTGGAGCTGCAACAGGACGCCGGTACTTGTTTGATGTTCCTGAAGGGACGAGTGAATTCAGAATTGAAATTCTGGCTGTGCACCCGGGAGGCTATGGGATTGCGGTGTTGAATCCGAAAGGCGAAATGAAAGGCTATTACCGTGGGAGAAATGTCGGTGAAACAATGCTGGAGTTTGATGATAATAAAACGCCTCAAAACAGCAAGGTCTATGAAAGCGCATTGCATCGCATGAAAATTTCTGTGGATGAGAATGATGCGGGTGGTCAATGGAGTTTTGTTCTTTGGACGCGGGGTGATATGGGTTTACAGTTTCAGGGGATTCCTGCCATGATTTCTATTCAGCAACGATCGAAATAAAAAATTCCATGCGTACCTGTACACAACAAGACATTGCAAAAGCGGCTGGGGTATCACAACGGGCAGTTGCTTCTGTGGTGGGAAATGGTGCCAATAAAAGTGGAGCCAGGGTCAGTGAAGAAACACGTAAGTTGATTCTCGAGGTAGCAAAAAAGATGAATTATCGCCCCCATCGTCAGGCACAGTTGCTGCGTGGGGTAAAAAGTAAAACGATCGGGATTATAAAACCGCTGGAAGTGGCATCCCTTCACGTGGAAAAAGCACAACATGCACGAAGAATGATTTATGATAAGGGGTATTCTATCATGACCAGTGAGCATGTGGATGGAGGATGGCTGGAAAGAAATATCCATGCAGCAATCGATGCCAAGGTGGAAGGGGTGATCCTGCTGGGTTTTTTTAG
>CAKUMP010000331.1 GCA_934667795.1 uncultured Chthoniobacterales bacterium
ATAATAAGCATTTCCACTGTTGGAAGAAAAACCTGTGACTCCGGCAAGACCTGAAGCGATATTACTGGCGGTCATGTCTGCAACTGGATTGACCGGAGCAGTACTTGCATTTCCCCATAGATACCGGACCAGTGGCTCTTCTGCGCCCTGAACGTTGGAAAACGAAATACATGCAACAACAAATAGGGAGGATAAGATGTTTTTCATACAAATAATTTATAACAATTCCGTCTTCCTGCCTATTGAAAGCGGTTCCTTGCTTTCAGCAAAAAGTTATAAGTTTTTAGCATGGAACAGCGCCGATGGGGGCTGTTATTTACATAAAAACAGAAATATTTCGACCATTTTACTCTGGAAGCAGGAGGGTCAGCGTGACGGGATAATGATCGCTGATGGAAGAAACTGGATGGGACTGGATATTTTCTATGTGGGCGCCATGGATAAAAAATCCGTCAAATGAGGCTGCTGGGAAACGGCGAGTTTTGGGGAGGGTGATACGTTGTGAAAGTGGCGTGTTTTTCCAGGGCCAGATCAATTCTTTTTGAAAAATAGCGTAGGTTTTTTCGGAAGAAAACCGGGCTTCCTGTGGATCGGTATTAAAATCACCGGCAACAATCGTGACGATAGGTTTTCTATGGTTGGAATAGGTCCGGTGCATATCCCGGATATGACGGAGGATTTGTTTGGCTGCATCTTCGCGTTTTTTCTCGTTTTTATTGGCGTCGCCAAGATTGGATTTGAGATGAACGCTGTACACAAACAAGAGCGCATGTGGATGCTCGATAGCAGCAAAGCTAAATCCACGTGGAGGGAAAGCAGGGGTTCGTTTGAATTCTTCGGACCAGGAAGCATTGGGGGCAAAACGGCCCGCAATCGCCAGTTGTTGGGGGCCCGGGGTCTTCTGATTAGGCAATGCCGGGAAACGACTTACTGTATAAACTTGGTAGTCAGACAAAACCTGCACCAGGGTCTCCGTTGCGTCCCAGGAAGCAATTTCCTGAAGACATATAATGTCCGGTGCCGGTTGAAGTTTCTGAAGAATCTCCTGGGTTTGTAATAAATGATCCTTTGCCCGTTGTGGCGAGGCATTTTGCGTACCGCCGGGAAACCAGCGAAGATTCCAGGTCAGCAAAGTGACTTTTCGGGATGTATTGGAATTTCCCAGAGAACTCTGCCCATATAGCCCGCTCTGAGAATAGGCAGAAAGCGGTGGAAAACAGAAAACACAGACCATCCCCCCAGTCAACAGCATGCATACAATAGAAAAGATTCGGGAAGGAGTGGACATGAAAAGAGTTTCACGCAATTAACTGCCTTAGTGCAAGCAAAGAAAATTATTCGATGGTGAGAGGAATGGACTGAAGAATATTACCGGAGTTTCCTGAGATATAACGGATTTCGTACTCGCCTGGCTCTTCCGGTGTTTCTATTTCGAGGGGGGAAGAATTGAGATCGAGATACGTGATCGTGGAATAACTCATGGGGTGACTTTTCAGCGGAGCGATTACGATCAGGTCTGCTTCTCCGGCGGGGCCACTCCATTCGACCGCGATAGTGGACTCTGGCGCCGCTTTATTGGGAGCGGAGAGCATCACGGTGGGTTTGTATAAACGGATCGAAGATTTTGCGATAATTTTGGGCGGTGTTCCGGAGAGGTAGAGGATATCATATTCTCCCGGGGTATCCGGTGTTTGAAGACGCGCAGGAGAAGGCGTTTGTTCAGGAAAAATGATATGTCCCAGAAGCGGGTTGGATGGGATCGCACTTCTCACAGGCACAATGGTAATCATATCTTCAGAAGCATTGGGGCCGATCCATTGCACCGGAATACGGGAGCCGGCGGCGGCTTTGAACGGGACGAAAAGCCGGATGTTGACAGGGGTAATTTCGATCAGTTCTTTTCCAATGAGACGTCCTTCCGGGGAGGCAAGATAACGGATTTCATAAATCCCCGGGTGCGCGGGAGCACGCAAATGTCCCGCAGAGGCACCATCCGATGCGTGTGCGGTGATAAAAGAGTTTTCTGCAGCATTTGGCTTCGCAATTGTAATGAGATCGGTCGGCAGGAGAGGAGCATTGGTCACCGTAAATGGGAACTGGGAACTGCCTGGTATCGGTGAAGAAACATGGATATGGACTTCGCGGTCATGTACTTCGACAGGGGAAGAGCGTCCTGTCAGGATGAGACGTGGGTTATCCGGGGTGATTGCGGATTTAAACCGTGCTTCATATTGCCCGGGGACCGAAGGAAGCACCATGTCGATCGTCCCTTCCGTTCCGGTCACCTGAGTGGCGCCAAACTCCACATTCTCACTGCTTTCGATGGGGGAAAGGACGATCCATTGGTTCGGCATTTCGGTTTTGGTGGAAAAACGCACTTGTACATTGGAGCAGACAAGCGTTTCGGTAGGGGAAATCTCGAGTTCCACTTCCGGTAAGGTTGTCAAATCCAGCGTATGGACACGGTTGTCTTCATGGGCGACCACAATGGATTCAAATTTCCGGGTAATTTCGAGTGTTTCGCTACTGACCACGAGCGAGTAAACACCGGGAGGGATACGGGTGGCGAAAGTATCGGTTTGAGTGGGTGCCAGGGTAAATTGTCGATTATTGGCCAGGAGGGTCACCCGCAGCCCCTGGCGGGGCATGACTTTGCCGTCGTAAATGACCTGGACTTCGATACGGGTGTGGGTGGGATTTGCCAGGCTGTTTTTGGGCTGGATATTTTTAAGGGTATCGAGAAATGCCTTTGTGAGCTGCTGGGAAGTCCGGGCATTTTTTATTTTAGAAAATGTAGCGAACTGGGTTTCTCGCTCTGTGGG
>CAKUMP010000332.1 GCA_934667795.1 uncultured Chthoniobacterales bacterium
ATCGACTGCCGCAAATGATTCCTGGATTTTCGCCAGCGGGATGGAAGAAATTTTTTGTTGCAGGGATTTGATCTGACGTTCGATGTTCCGTGCTGCCCGGGCCGCCGCTGGATCGGAAGTGTCGCTGTTGTCCTGAATGGCCTGGACGCCTTGCAGGATTGCAGGAGCAGACTCGGCAAGATCGATCGTCGTGCGAGTGGTTTTGCCCTGGTTAAATGCCTCTTCGAGGGCTTGCAAAGCTTCTGCAGGTTGCTGCAGACGAAGGAATGCTTCCGCACTGCTCAATTGCTGCGCAGAACGATAACGGGCTTCATTATTTGTCAGAAATGTCCCGGAAACCCATTCGTTTTGATATTTTATCGATTGGGTATCGGTCATGCGGTACAGATCAGCGGTCAGCGAGTGAAGTTTTGTTTCGGCAGCGGTGAGATGCGTGCTTTGAGGGAATTCAGATCGGAATTTCTGAACATCTTTTGATAAATTTTGAACCAAGGCACGATAGGCGTCCGGAGTGACAGAAGTGGCCGGGATGACAAAATCCTCGATGCTTTGGAAAGAACGATCTTCGAGAGACTCTGCTGTGAGAGTTCGGATTTCATGATGAGGGATGCGTTTTTCTGTCAGTACCCCTGCGAATTCAGGATGGGGTATGGTGAGGACAACATGCTGTGGCGTAATATTGATAATGCGTCCATGAAGGGTGGTTCCATCGTTGTATTCAATTGCACCTTCGGAACCACCGGGGATCAGGGGGAAATCGGCCCAGGCAGGAGGGGGAGCGTCGGGCGTCGTAACAGGAGTTGCGCTGGGAGCAGGAGTGGGAGACGGTTTTGTAACCGCCAGTTCTTTCGGAACCCGTTTTAATAAATAATGTTGCGCCGGTGGAAATTTTCGCATGGCGGCAATCATTTTCTCCCGCAGTTTGTTGCTTTCTACAGCAAAATCTTCCGTGCTGGTGTCGGCAGGCACTTCATAAAAAATCGCTTCAAAAATTAAATCCGTGCGGATATGACGCGTTTGCTCCGAGGGAGTGGTCAGATGGGTCATTGTGGAAAAGGATTCGATAGTCACAAACTCGGTAAATTCTGCTTTTGAAGCATCATGCCAACTGTGTTTTTTATGAATAATAAGCCCCTGTGGCGCGTCGGTAGGCGTAGGCGATGCAGAAGGTTCGGCAGGAAGCCAGCCTATGCATAGCAGAAATAAAAACAGGATTGCGTATGGGACAAGCCTTTGTGCTTGGTAAGGCGTAGCATGCAACAGGTATGGACGCAGGGGAGTAAAGCGTTTTGCGATCTTTTTATTTCCAGGGCTCATCGGATTATTTCTCTCGAAGGATTACTGCACCTGAACATTTACGGACAGGTCACTTTAAGATCTTTTTATTTGATCTATGAGAGAAATATACTCCGTTTTGTATGTACAATGCAAATCCAAATGATGGACAAGATATTTTCTTTGAGAGTGGAATGGGGCTTGCGTTACAAAATTGAGAATTTTTTGAATCAGATTTGGGGAGGGGGGGGAAGTGGGGATAAAGAGGGATGTGAGGGGAGAGTGGGGTTGTTCGCGATGAGGGGGGATATCGGAAAGGACGGCGGGAACACGATGAAGGATGGCTTCCTGGACAGGAAGTCCGAACCCTTCTTGAGTGCTGGGGAAAAGCAGGAAGTCCGCAATCCGGTAGAGGGCAGAAATTTCCTGTGTACGCAGAGGCATGGATTTGGAAATGGGGAAAAAGGAAGATTCCAGTTGAAGCGATTGAACGGTGTTTAAAATAGAGTGATAGACCGGATCGTTAGGCTGATGGGGGTCGGGAGAAGCGGTCAGGAGGTAGGCGATCGAATACCCCAGATCGCGAAGCCCCGCGACAATATGAAGCGCCGATTCAAAGTTTTTTCGTGAAACGAGACGCGCGGGATGAAATGCAATCAGGTCTCGCTGATAAATTTGATGGGTTGTGAGGTATTGGTGGAGTTCGGGCGGGATTTGAAGGATGTGGGAGATGTCAATAGGATTGGGGATAATGTGAGGAGATTGATGAAACCGCTGTTCCCATTCCCGGGCACGATGCGCAGAGATGGTGACCGGATGGACTTTTGAGAAAAATGAAGCAGGAGGCGCGTGGAAAATATCGAAAGGAGGTGATTCGGGTACCTGATAGTGCGGGTTGAGGATGGCGATGTCATGAAACCAGTTGACGATGGATAAATGGGGCGGTGCTTGTTCGACAAGGTGCAGGAGGGCCTGGGTCAGGCTGGGGTGAAATGGCATGGTAAAGAGGTTGTGCACAAGAAGAACCTCCGTGAGTCCGGCAATTTGTTCGAAAATAGAAGAAAATTCTTCCGGCGCAGGATGCGGGTGCTCCGCCGGTACCGCCAAAAGAGGAAAGTGAAAATGCCGATGCTTCTCATGAAGCGCAGGGCTTGCATTCCCACTAAAGGAATAAACTTCATGCCCATTCTCACAAAGTAGCCGAATCTGGGCGTCAACCACAGATTCTACTCCACCAATAAGCGGCGAAGTAGAATAATGTAATACTCCAAACACTAACTTTTTTTTAACCACAGAAATAACAGGGATTTAACCACAGAGGTCTTGATTTAACCACAGAATGGCGTCTTCGCCATAGCCTATCTAATATTATTTCAAATAAAATAGGCAATACACAGAATGCACAGAATGTTTTTTTAGGGTTTTTTAGTTCATAATCCAGTCGAACCACGGAGTCGGATTTCTTAAAATGAATTTATTTTAATGGTTTTAGTGCATAATCGTTTTGGATCACGGGGAATTTAGGAGTGCGGTGA
>CAKUMP010000333.1 GCA_934667795.1 uncultured Chthoniobacterales bacterium
TCAACCGTGTCGAAATCAGCAATGTGGGTGGGCGTCAGGGATTATTTGAGATTGCCGATGTCGTCGTAAAACGTCTGTCGGAATCCACTGAATAGCCTTTATAAAAAATTTCCTGAAATTCAATTAACCTGATTTTATTATGCGTTCCATTTATTTCCCCCTTACAGTCCTCGGGCTGACAGCACTTGTTTTGAGTGATCCCATCGCCAGCGTTGTTGCGAGAGCAAAGAAAACGCCGGAAAATATAGCGTTGGATAAAAGTTATGCGCTGCATCCTGCACCGAATTATGCGCCCTGCACGGATCCGGATGACAAAGTGCAGTTAACCGATGGGGAAAAACTTGGGACCACAGATCCTGACCTTCCGCCCTGGGTACAAGCACCCATGGTGGGATGGGTGAAAACCAGAACCCCGGTCATGATCACCGTGGATCTTGAAGAGGAAGAAGCGATTTCCGGCCTTGCTTTTCGCACCGCTGCAGGAGGGGGAAGTGTCGCCTGGCCGGCACAGATTGCAGTCTTTATAGGAAAAGATAATAAAAACTGGAATTACCTGGGGAACCTTCGTACACTTTCTGATGCTGAAGCGATTGCGCCATCGGACGGAGGAGGATACGGCGGACTTGTGGTGCATGAGTTTACAGCAGGTAATCTGCAGACTTCTGCGCGTTATGTACGTTTTGTGATCACCGGATCTGTATTTGTTTTCTGTGACGAAGTGGAAATTTATTCTGGCGACCCGGCATGGATTCAGGAAAACACGCAGGAGGCAGCTATTCATGGGGATGAGGAAATTTACAAATTTGTGGAAAGCCAGAAGACCCGTGCCGGCTATGAGTCCCGGCTTTTAATTGATGTGTATCGTCTGGACGACCAGATCGGCTCTTCCTCTTTTTCCAGCCAGGAAAAAAAATCCCTGCAGGAACGTCTCTGGAAAGGGTATGAAGAAGCCAAAAAAGTAGAATTGCCGCCGGATAATGAATTCCGCGCTGTCATTCCATTTAATGAAGCACATGCCAAAATGTTTTCTATCCAGGGAGAACTCTTGAACCGAAAACTGGGGGACAAAACGGTCATTTCCAAAATACATCGCTACGAATGGCTTTCATTTGATCATCAGCCGGAACGTCAAAAATCCGGGATCGTGATTGGCATGCTTAAAGACGAGGTCCGTTCGGACATGTTGTTGCTTTCCAACCCATCCGGTACAGCGCGCGAAATCAAAATGGAAGTGGATGGGATCGAAGGCGAGCCGCGCTGGCTCCGACTCTTTTCTGTTCCATGGACCGATACTCTCGAACGTATGCTGGTATCCACCGCTCTGGAAGAAATTAACCCACAGGAAAATTCCTTCCTGTTGCCAGCCGGAATCACACAAAAACTCTGGCTCATGGTAGATTCGTCGAAATTGCCTGCCGGACAACATTCAGGAAATTTAATTATTTCAGATACTGCCGGCAAACAAACGATTCCCTTTAAAATCGAAGTATCGGCTGTCGCGATGTCCAAGCCGGAACTGGATATTTACCTGTGGGATTACGCCCAGTTGCCCTCCTATTATGGCCTTCGGGAAGGGAATCTCGCACCCACGGTGCAGTTAATGAAAGATTATTTTGTCAACACTGCCTGGGGGAATTTTACTGTATTCCCAAGAGCGACAGAAAATGATTTTGACGCTGAAAACCAGCTTAAAGCGCCTCTGGATTTTTCCAAAATGGATAAATGGATGCTCCAAACCTGGCCGGGCGCAGAGCATTATCTTTTTTATATGACGCTCAATAACCATCCGGGCAATGAACTGGTTTTTGCTGGAGCAAAGAGCGGAACAGAAGCATTTGAACAACGCGTGACCGCATGGCTGCGCGCGATCACTTCCCGAATGGAAGAAATCGGTGTCGATCCAAAAAAACTGGTGATCCTTCCATTTGATGAGCCCCACAAGGAACAGCATTTCAAAATTGCAGCAGGCTGGAACGAAACCCTGAAAAAAGCAGACCCACGGGTCTTGACCTACATCAATCCAGCCACTCCTGATGTCGCAACCATGCCCACACATGGCGCTCTGGAATCCGCAGATATTATTTGTCCCAACACA
The DNA here is from genome assembly GCA_934667795.1 of uncultured Chthoniobacterales bacterium. Taxonomy (GTDB): domain Bacteria; phylum Verrucomicrobiota; class Verrucomicrobiia; order Chthoniobacterales; family CAKUMP01; genus CAKUMP01. The sequence goes on from CAKUMP010000333.1 coordinate 2,096, forward strand.
TTGGTCTATCAGCGCGGAACCGCAGAAGATGATGAAGTTTATAAAAAACTGGTCGAAAGCGGAAAAGAGTTTCATTTCTACTTGTGTGGGGGACCGGTGCGGATTGCGGATCCTAATCATTATTACCGCCTGCACTTCTGGTTTGCACTTCCTCGCAATGTTTCTGCCATCGGGTACTGGTCGATTGCTGATACCGGAAGAGCCGCTTCTTCGTGGAACGAATATACAGCCAAAGGAACATCGTTTTCTCCTGCGTTTCTCGACGACAACTCCGCAATCCCGACCATCCACATGGAAGCATTAAGGGAGGGGGCAGAAGACTATGCCCTGTTTGCAATGCTGCAAGACGCCTGCGAAAAAGCCCCGTCTTCCTCAAAAGCAAAACAGGCACAAAAACTTCTCGAACGCGCATACCGCCTCCCGGAAGAAGGTGGAACCACCGAAGCAGAAGCAGACCAATTCAAGAGCGGACTCTGGTTCCAAATGAAAGCCCCAGAAACCCCAGACAATTTACGCCTCCAGGCCATCGAGTTCCTGGAAGACCTTAATTAAAAATAAAAAACCTTTGGGGACTTTGGGGACACTAAAGACAATGCATTAAAAACCCTAAAAAAATTCAGTGTTCTCTGTGTATTCTGTGGTTAAAAAACAGGTCCTCTGTGGTTAAATCGGGTCCTCCGTGTCCTCTGTGGTTCTCCGTGTAC
>CAKUMP010000334.1 GCA_934667795.1 uncultured Chthoniobacterales bacterium
TTCTCACGCTGGCGGCAGCTAACGCCTGTGGAGGAAACAACCAGGATGCCCTCCCTGCTGCCTGCGCTGTGGAATGTGTTCATACGTATTCTTTGATTCACGACGATCTTCCTTGCATGGATAATGATGATTTCCGCCGTGGAAAACCGACCAGTCATAAAGTGTATGGAGAAGGCATCGCGGTTCTTGCAGGCGATGCGCTTCTGAGTCTTGCTTTTGAAATTATTGCCAACACCACTCCGACCAAACGTTACGCGATGGCAGATTTTGTCCGTGAGCTAGCCGATTCCTCCGGCAGCCGGAAGTTGATCGCCGGCCAGGTGGCGGATATTGAAAATGAGGGAAAATCAGTCACTCCGCAACAGCTCCAGTACATTCATCTTTGTAAAACCTCCGCACTCCTGACCAGCGCGATTCGCCTCGGAGCGATGTCTGCTAATGCCACGCCATTGCAACTGGAGGCACTCAGCAATTTCGGAACATCCCTTGGACTCGCATTCCAGATTATTGATGATATCCTTGATGTTACCCAGACCGCTGAAAAACTGGGAAAATCCGCCGGCAAAGATATCGCGGCACAAAAAGCGACCTACCCGGCCATTTTCGGTCTTGAAAAATCCCGCCTGCTGGCAAAAAAACAAACCGAAAAAGCCATCCGCTCTTTAGAACCCTTGAAACGCAAAGCCGAAACTCTCCTCGATATTGCGAATTATATGCTTCAACGCGATTATTAATTTTTCGCCCTTTTTTATTTTTATCCATCTATGGCAGCTATTCTTTCCGCTACAGAAATTTCTCTCTCCTTTGGAAATCGAAAAATCCTCGACGAGGCAACCTTTGCCATCGAGGAAAAAGAAAAAGTCGGTGTGGTCGGAAGAAATGGTGTCGGCAAGTCCTGTCTGCTTCGAATGCTCGGTGGGGACGAAGTCCCTGATTCCGGAACGATTTCTTTCAAACGTGATCTGCGCGTCGGATACCTCCCCCAGGAATTCACAGTGGATGAATCGCTGAATGTCGTAGAAAATGTCCGCACGGGTCTGGCAGATGTTTTCGAAATGATCCAGCGCTATGAAACCTCCGAAGGCTCCGAAACAGAACTGGCGGAACTTCTCCACTCCATTGAAGCTCGCGACGGATGGAATGCGGAAGTCCGTATCCAGGCTGCCATGCACGCTCTCGGTCTCCCTCCCGCCGACCAAAGTGTTGTCGGCCTTTCCGGTGGCGAAAAACGCCGTATCGCTCTTTGTCGCGCAATTGTTTCTCAGCCGGACTTACTGATTCTCGACGAACCGACGAACCATCTCGATGCGGATTCGATCATGTGGCTTGAAACCTTTTTGATGCAATCTTCTGCTTCAGTCATTTTTGTGACACATGACCGGTATTTTCTCGAGCGTGTTGCAAATAATATTCTTGAGGTGGCCAATCAGAAAATTTTCCTGCATCCCGGGAATTATTCTGCCTACCTGGAAGCGAAAGAAAGCCGGCGACTGGTTGCAGAAAAGACGGAAGCACGCCGACAAAAATTCCTGCGCTCCGAACTGGAATGGGTGCGTTCTGGAGTCAAAGCCAGAACGACAAAATCCCGCTATCGGCTGGAGCAATTCCATGCAATTGCCGGCCAGGATGCACCGCAGGAAGAAAAAGAAATTGATCTTCTTTTGCCTCCAGCTCCCCAATTGGGGAATGTGGTAGTGGAACTGAAAGATGCAGGCGTAAAAATTAACGACCGCTGGCTCTTCCGTCATTTAGACCTCAATTTTGAACCGGGTACCGTCACCGGAATTATCGGAAGAAATGGACAAGGGAAAACGTCTCTTCTCCGGGTTCTTCTCGGCGAGTCATCTCCCACCGAAGGCACCGTCACCATCGGGAAACGAACGGTTTTTAACTACATTGACCAGACCCGGGTCACCCTCAATAACAACAATACCGTTCTGAAAGAAATTGAAGACCAGGACGAAACGGTCCGCTTCGGAAATTCCACACTTTCGGTCCGCGCCTATCTCAAACGTTTTCTTTTTACAGACGACCGTATTAACGATCGTGTCGATCGTCTTTCCGGTGGTGAACGCGCCCGGCTCCTGCTCGCAAAGGTCCTGAAGCGGGGCGGGAATTTTATCATTCTGGATGAACCCACCAACGACCTGGATTTGCAGACGCTTCGCATTCTGGAAAATACCCTGATCGATTTCGAAGGCGCGGCAGTCGTGGTGAGTCATGACCGCTACTTTCTGGATCGTATCTGCGATCGCATTATCGCATTCGAAGGGACTCCGGAACTTTATATTCAACCCGGCAATTTTTCTTACTATCAGGAAAAACGAGAAGAACGGGAAAACACAAAATCCTCTTCCCCTTCCTCCCCCACGCCATCCGCACCGCCCACACCGGCCACGCCCTCCCCTGCACCTGCTTCCGATACCACATCCACTCCTCCACGCAAATTAAAATGGAAGGAAGAACGAGAACTCGAAAGCATCGAACCCCTCATCTTCGAAAAAGAATCAGAAGCCGATCAACTGGAAGCCAATCTCAACGACCCGGAATTCTATCGCACTCACGCACAAAATATCCAGGAATTTACCCAACAACTCCAATCCCTCCGTAACGAAATCTCTAAACTCTACGACCGCTGGGCAGAACTGGAAACCATCCGAGACACCTCCACCAAATAAATTTCGAAGGAGTTTCTATAGTTTTAGTGATGGCATGTAGTTATGAAGCAACCAGCGCTGGTCAAACCGCAAGGGTTGGTCTATAGTCCTTTTTGGAACCCGT
>CAKUMP010000335.1 GCA_934667795.1 uncultured Chthoniobacterales bacterium
GAGTGTGATTCTTGACCAGGTAACAAATGGTCTGGCTGTTCGCATGGCGGTGTTGCATCTCTGCGGAACCGTCCCAACCCCCAATGCCCCCGTCATTTCTCCTGCTTTGCTTTAAAACATCCATTTATCAGATTTCATAACGCTAAATTTGCACCGATTTTACTCACCCACATGAAGACACTTATTAAAAACGGACGTATCATTGACCCCATTTCCAGCCGTGACGAAATTGCGGACCTTGCCATTATCGATGGAAAAATTGCTCTTGCCAGCGCATTGGACGCACAAGATGCGGATGAAATCATTGATGCCAAAAACCTGATTGTGGCGCCTGGGTTAATTGATATGCATGTGCACCTGCGGGAACCCGGTCAATCCAGAAAAGAAACGATTGAATCCGGTTCACGTGCGGCAGCAGCAGGCGGGTTTACATCGGTCGTCTGTATGCCCAATACGACTCCCGCGGCAGATACTCCCGGCACGATTACCTGGATTAAAGAAAAAGCAAGCCGCGATGCCATAGTCAATATTTTTCCGACAGGTGCTATCACCAAGGATCTCAAAGGAGAAGTGCTAGCCCCCATCGGGTCCATGGTCCAGGCAGGGATCGTAGCGATCAGTGACGATGGATATTGCGTCCAAAACCATGGACTTATGCGCCGAGCAGTGGAATATGCCCGCATGTTTGATATTGCGGTGGTGGATCACTGTCAGGATTACTCCCTGGTGAGTAATGGGGTGATTCATGAAGGGTACTGGAGTACCACTCTCGGACTTCCGGGCTGGCCGGCCTCAGGCGAAGAATTGATTGTGATGCGAAATATCCTGCTCGCAGAAACATGCGAATCCCGGATCCACTGTCAGCACATGAGTTCCGGTGGCTCCATGCACCTGATTCGGGAAGCGCGTAAACGCGGGATCCCTATCAGCAGCGAGGTGTGCCCACATCATATTACGCTTACCGATGAATGCACACGCACGTTTGATCCCAATTTTAAAATGAATCCACCACTTCGGACGCAAAAAGATATCGATTTACTGATCGAAGGGATTGTGGACGGGACGGTTTCCGTATTGTGTTCCGACCATGCGCCGCATTCTCCTTACGAAAAAGAAGTGGAGTTTGAACAGGCACCTTTCGGCATCCTGGGATTAGAAACAGAACTCGGACTCTTTATCGATACTTTAATCCATAAAAAGAAAGCGATCGATTTTTCTCGTCTGATCGAAATGTTCACGGTCAATCCGGCTGCTCTCATGAACCTCGATCGCGGAACCCTCGCCGAAGGTGCCATCGCGGATATCACCCTGATCGATCCCGATCTGGAATGGACCGTGGACAAGGAACAGACAGAATCCCTTTCCCGCAATAACCCCTTCCATGGCTGGGAACTCAAAGGAAAAGCCGTCCGTACGATCGTCGCAGGAAAAACGGTCTGGCAGCATTAGAGCATTACGACAATTCTGCGGCTTTTACCGTATTGCTCATCAGCATGGCAATCGTCATAGGACCTACGCCACCTGGTACAGGTGTATATGCGGATGCGACTTCATCTAACCCTGTTGGATCTACATCACCGACCAGACGGTATCCTTTTTTGGCTGTGGGATCTTCTATTCGATTAATACCAACATCAATGACAACTGCTCCGGGTTTGATATTTGTCGCTTTGACAAATCCCGGACGCCCAATGGCTGCAATGACAATATCCGCACTGCGTGTGATTTCCTCCAGATTACGGGTTCTGGAATGTACCACCGTGACAGTTGCGTCTCCACCCGGTCCTTTTGCCATTAATAGCAATGCCATCGGTTTTCCAACGATCATGCTTCGTCCAATGACAACCGCATGGGCACCTTTCGTTTCCACTCCGGCTTCTGCCAGTAATCGCTGACACCCCAAAGGCGTACAAGGCACAAACCCAGTCGGATCTTCCATCGCAAGCTTTGCTACGTTTACAGAATGAAACCCATCCACATCTTTTTCCGGAGCAATGGTCGCAATCATCGCTGCTTCATCAATATGCGAAGGGGGTGGAGACTGTACTAAAATCCCATGAATCTTCTTATCTTGATTCAATGATTCAACTAAAGCGACCAGCCCTTCCTGTGTGGTGTTCGCTGGCAATTCGTGTTTCACCGAATAAATCCCCAGTTTTTGACACATCTGATCCTTGGAACGCACGTATGCGCGCGAAGCTGGATCATCCCCGACTAAAACAACTGCCAGGCCAGGAACAATCCCGGCTTTTTTCAATGCTTTAATCCGCTCCAATGTTTCACCGTAAGTTCTTTCTGCAATCTCTTTTCCGTCAATAATCCTGGCTGCCATATCTTCTTATTTTAACGTTCTTCAAGATGTTTTGTCCAGAGAAACCCTGGGCGCTCCCATACACGCAAACTTATCCATAAACTCGAAGAAGAAGAGAAAGGATCCGTACGGTTTTGAAATGAGAAATGGGGATAACGGGCAAGACATGTCACTGCACTCCTGAATTTACCGGAACACGGTATTCAGATATTCGGTGAGTTTATCCCGGTATTCGGGAGTCACCTGGCTGTATTGAACCATTGCATCAAGGGCTTCCGCACGGATTCCGGATTCGTACCCATACACGCCAGTCCACCACAAGAATATATCATCTTCATTTTCCACCAGATTCTGGGCAGATTGAAAAATCGACCCCTGACTGATGTGTTCCCATTCCAGAAAAATTTCTCCGTAAGGGATTTTAATTTTCACGCCCTGCGGTTCCAGTGCCAGGATTTCTCCGG
>CAKUMP010000336.1 GCA_934667795.1 uncultured Chthoniobacterales bacterium
GGTTAAAAATAACCCGTCTCCCGGCGGCAAGGTTTTCTCCGGCTGTTAATTCTTTCCAGCGTTTTCGCGTGATCTCCGGTTGTGTGAAATCAATTGCTTCCGGCTGTTTTTCAATTTGTTCCAGCGCTGGCGGAGAAGGGGCGGGGGACGGGGTGACGGAGGATGCCTGCGCAACTCCTGTTGCCAGAAATAGCCCTATCAAAGAAAGTGGAGAGAACATGTTTATGTGCTATGTGGCAGGAACCCGTGGTTACTGCGCTTTTTTACGAGATAAAACAGTAGAAATAACAACCCCGGTGCCTAACATCAACATCGCTGTTGTAGGTTCAGGAATTTGTGTCAGACTGAAATTGTCCATCACAAGGTCTCCTTGCCCGGGTACTAAATCTCCGACGGTAAAGCGTGTGATCGTATGCAGATCTTGTCTGTAATAATACGTCTGGCTTTCCTGGGTAGAGGTGCCGTCTGTTAAAGTAAACTGAACCGTTTGGTTCTGGTTATTTCCATTCACGGTGAGCGTGTACCAGGTGTCTTCAGCGAGCCCGGAAATCGTGATATCCTCATTGCCCCCTACGGCAGTTTCTCCAACGTTCATGAGTCCGTCAATTGCACCGGTAGAATGTGTTTTTCTGACAGCAAAGGAAAAAAGGCGGTTTGCGACATTGGTGTACTGTGCTCCGAAATCTGCAGAGAACGCCCCAAGCAACATCATGGTGCTGGTTGAGGATTCTGTAGTCACTAACTGATCAATATAAAAATCAATGGAAAGCTGCCATTGGTCATTATTTGCTTCGGTGATTCCGGGCTCATTTAGATAGGCATAGGTCACCCCCTTTTGAATCCCGTTATTTACCTTTAAAACATTTCCACTACGCCCGCCATAGGCGCTCCCGGCTTCAATTGACATATGACGAGAAGGGTCTGCTGTGGTGTGGGTTCCAATCCAGGTGACCCATCTCAATGCAGGATCTGTATCTGGAATCCATAACGAACCACCATGCGCTTTCGCTCCAATCGTATGCGAATCAAAGTTGTCAGAAATGGTCGTGCCAAAACCAGTAGAAATACTTCCAGTCATAAGCGCACTTATGGCCAGAACCGTCACCGTTTTTAAGGGGAATGTCTTCACAAAACAAAAAATTAGAGGAAATGAAACAATATTACAAGAAATTTCTGAAATATTTCAGTTTTATTACAATTTGTTACAGTTTTTATTCTTGTACGTATGAAAAAGGAGTCCTAGAGTGAAAGGGATAACGAATTATGGCACAGGATCTTCCACCACTTAAACAGGTTTCGCAGGAAATTGGGACATCGACCGCAACGCTTTCTCGTGTTTTGAATGGGCATCCCAATGTTTCTGAAAGAACGCGAATCCAGGTTCTGGAGGCGTTGCAGGAACGAGGATATCAGGTGGAGGCACCAAAAAAGCGGACAGCGGTAAAAGAATCTCTGGCATTTGCGATTTCAACAAAGATTCGGAAACTGATGTTAGCTGGCGATCCGTTTTTCTCGCGGCATCTGGTGGGGTTTCAGAGTGCATGTGCGGCGGCGGGGTATTATCCGATACTGATTGATCACGAGCAGGATGCGACAGAAGACGGTGGGTTGCAGTGTGTGCGGGAAGAGCAGGTGTGTGGAGTGGTGCTGGAGAGTATTCCTGCTGAGCGTGTACGTTTGATTCGTAAAGAAGTTCCAGTCGTTTTAATGAATTCCCAGGTGGATGTCCCGATGGTGGATTCGGTGACGGCAGATGTGGCACAGGCAGTGCGGGAACAGGTGGCGTTGTTGTATGAACACGGACATCGTTCCATTGCATGTTTTCGCTTGAATCCTCCACAAATGGGACAGGATCATCAGTTCTGGGCAAATTTCTTTCTGTGTGGGAAAATTTATGACCTGTACCATCCGGAAGCATTTTTTGCTCCCTGTCAATTTATCGCTGGGGAAGAGCGACGTGCTATTCGGGAGTTTCTCGATCGGGTGCTTTCCTGCCCGAAGCCGGCTACCGCGATATTAACTTATGACACCTATGCAGGGACATTAATTGAGGAATGCCGGAAGCGTTGCCTGCGAGTCCCGGAAGATATCAGTATCATTGGGTATGATGATGTGCCGAGTTATCGGATTCCAATTCCGCTGACAACGTTCCAGCAGCCATTTGAAGCGATGGCAAGTGAAGCAGTCCGGTTGATTCAGGAGCGCTTGAAAAACCCGGATTTCCCAAGCCGGAGAGTTGCGGTCTGTGGGAAAATGATCATCCGCGATTCCGTAGCTCCAGTGAAAAGAAAATAGAATAGAGAGTTTCACACGAAGGTCGGAAAATTTTTCATCAAAAAGATGAAAAGATTCGCAGACAAGAACAGGTTGCCGTAAGTTTCTTCATATGATACCTGATAATAAACGATCAATTATCTCCTCTTCTTACCATGAACAATATGAAGTATCAGTCATCCAATCGGCACCCAGAATTAAGTATGGAGTGTTTTGTGGTAGCCCTTTTTCTTGATTGCTTACGAACAGTGGCTGTGCGTCCCTTTTTTCTTTATAATTTACATTTTTTGCAAATTAAGGCTTGCAAAATTCGTAAAATGAGCGACTGTTACCTCAACATACCCACCACGCCTATCAACGATGCGCACCATGGTGGGTGCTTTATTTCTGGTATTTGCTTTTTTCGCTACGTCGTTTGTCCCTTTTATTCAAAAGGGGGTAAACTATGAAGTTTACGAAGCCGGCTTTATCTATTCAAAACTTACTGCGA
>CAKUMP010000337.1 GCA_934667795.1 uncultured Chthoniobacterales bacterium
CCTGAGGCACGGAGGATTTGGGGGGGGAGGTCACTGGGGTGGATCGTTCCACCTTCGCAGAGAGCGCAGGCGCGTTCGATGGCATTTTCCAGTTCCCGAACATTTCCCTGCCAGGAATAACGGGTCAGGATATCCAGGGTTTTACTATCGATTTTAAACGGCTCACATTTTTGATTTGCCGCATGTTTCCGCAGAAAATGGTTTGTAAGGAGCGGGATATCTTCGAGGCGCTCACGCAGAGGAGGCATTTCGATTGGAATCACAGCCAGGCGGTAATAAAGGTCTTCGCGAAAACTGTTTTGCTGGATTTTTTTCTCCAAAGGTTCGTTGGTTGCAGCGACCACGCGAACATTAATCGGGACATTCTTCGTATCCCCGACCCGGCGGATCGTCCGTTCCTGCAGGACACGCAGCAATTTGGTCTGGAGGGAAATATCCATCGAATTCACTTCATCCAGAAAAATCGTCCCTTCGTTGGCTTCTTCGAAAAGACCGATTTTGTCCTGAACGGCACCTGTAAATGAACCTTTTTTGTGTCCGAAAAGTTCTGATTCCAGCAGGTTTTCGGGGAGTGCACTGCAATTGACCGCGACAAATGGGCGGTGTTGGCGATTGGAATTGAAGTGCAGCGCGCGAGCCACCAGTTCCTTTCCGGTTCCGCTTTCGCCCTGGATCAGGATCGTACTGTCGGTGTTGGCAACCTTTGCGATCAGATTGTAAATTTCCTGCATACTTCCACTGGTTCCCACGATATTTTCAAACCGGTACTTATGCTGGAGTTCCTCGCGAAGCGTACGGTTTTCTTTCACCGTCGCCTGGTAGTCCAATGCCCGTTTGATCGTCAGCAGGAGTTCATCAATTTTAAAAGGTTTCGTAATATAATCATACGCTCCCGATTTCATCGCTTCCACAGCCGTTTCAACCGTAGCGTATCCGGTGATCATGATAACGGGTGTATTTGGAAGTTTTTCCTGGCACTCGCGAAGAATGTCAAATCCATCCACCGATTCCATTTTGAGGTCTGCTATCACAAGGTGGGGTTTAATCCCGGACATCTCGCCAATCGCTTTTTTGGAGGAATTAAAGGGGAAAATTTCATGACCTTCACTGCGGCACAGGGTTGAAAGTACTTCGACCATTGCTGGTTCATCATCAACAATAACAATTTTAGCCATAATTTCTTAAATCTATCTCAAAGTTGAGAGGAGTTTAGCGGGGGGAATTATCAAAATCAAGAATTATTTAAACCTGAATAATTGTTCAAGAAAACTTTAATTTTTGTAAATGATTGCGGAGAAATAAATAACGAGGAGTTCGGAGGGAGATTTTATGAAAGAGTGATGAAACAGGGAGGAGAGAAGCGGTTGGGGACTGAAGAGAGGGATACAGGGAAAGCTTGCTTTATGGAAGAGAAGCGATTAGATTGGGGAGATATATGGTATCTGAAAAAGCAGAAATGAAAACATTAAAAGCAAAACGTGTGGGACGTATAAGACGTATGGGGTTTGGAGTGATCGTGGGGGTTTGCCTGTTGGGGATGAGTGAAATAGGGGTAGCGGATACCGCTGATGAGGATGCTCCTGCAAAAATTGACATTTCCAGTTTTCCGGCACAAGTGATGGAGGAAGTGATTGTTCCTGTGCCCAGTGAAATTTTCGGGATTCTGGATAAACTGGGTTCACCGAGATGGGGGCAAATGATGCGGAAGGATATTTTGAAACCATCCCAGGACCGGGTGGAGACTGCGTTATTACTGGGAACCGTCATTGCAGAAGGGTTTATTGCCGTAGAAGCAGAGGATCGTGAACAGGTAAAAGAAATTGGGCGTTCGGTGCTGAACCTGGCCGGTGCAATCGGGGTCAGAGACTCCGTGATTGCCAGAAGTAATGCGATCATTGATGCGGCAGACAAGCAGGATTGGCAATTGGTGCGAAAAGAACTGGATGGTGCATTAAATGATGTCCGGAATGCGATGATTGAATTACGCGACGAACAGTTGGCACAGTTGGTGAGTTTAGGAGGGTGGCTGAGAGGGACCGAAGCCTTGACGGATGTCGTGAATCATGACTTTTCTGCGGATGCGGCAGAATTGCTGAAACAGCCGTCGTTATTGCAGTATTTTGTCGATAAAATTGAAGGAATGACCCCACGTCTGAAAGAAAATGTACTGGTGCTGGAGATTCATCAGAGTCTGGGAGAGATCAAGCCGTTAATTAATGTAGAAGATGGACGGAATATCTCGGAAGACTCGGTAAAACGGATTTTCGAATTAACCAATAGCCTGGTAGAGAAAATTTCTTCTACAGGGATGAAAAACGCATAACCGAGGGACGGTGGGCAAACTCATGAAAGATAAAATGATATTTATGCGAGTGGGATGGATGAGCCGGTTGGGCGGAACTGGAAAACTCTGGCAATGGATGATGGTGGCAATATTTTGCGGGATGGCATTGCTTGGAGGCGGGAAGGTACATGCTTCTGTGAACGATGCCTTATCCTTTGCCTACGAAGCTGCCGATCCGTATGTCAAACAGGGATTTAACGTACGTGAAGAAGCCTGGGGAGGCGACTTGGCTGCAGGGGAGAAAAAGGCGATTGCGCAGCAACTGTTTCGTGGAAATGAATATTGGTTCTGCATGGCGACGGATGATGATTCCGCGAGTATATCGATTCACATCTATGACTCTGACGGGAACCTGGCAGAAGTAGAAGACTGGCAGCGTGGACGATTTGCTGCTGCCCGGATTATTCCCAAGG
>CAKUMP010000338.1 GCA_934667795.1 uncultured Chthoniobacterales bacterium
GAATTATCTCACACGAAGCCGCGAAGACACGAAGATTTTTTAGGGAAGATAAGGCGAAAAACAAAGAGGTGGGAGGCTTTGAAGAATAGGTTCACGCAAAGATCGCAAAGGAAATTTTAAAAATTTTAGCCAGGCATCATTTTTTATTTTGAACAAGAATGATGTATAATATTTGTGGGTAACGGACAGGATGTGTTATCGCATTCCTGAATTAAGGCGTTTGGCAATTTCTTTGGGGTCGTTGGTATCGATGACGACGAGCAAAAAGCGCAGATGAGTCGCTTGACCTGGAACGATTTCCATCGGGGGCCAGATGGTTTCCAGGGTCACGATCCGACGGGTGGAATCCTGCCAGGTATAATAAAAACCTTCGCTGCCGATAAATGCATCTTCTGTCAGAATTGCCAGAGCAAAGGGTTGTTCAACAGCCAGACGTGCAAACCAGTTTCCCGCCGGAGCAAATGCGAAGTCACCAAAGGGAGTTTCCATTTTTTGAATTCCGGGATGCGGAACTGCAAACATCCCGCGACCCTGGCGTGGGGTCAGGTCTTCAGAAAATGTGCCGGCAATCCAGCCGTTCCCGGTCGTTTTATCAAGATAAATTTCCTCAGCCATGAGCGTATGCAGCCAATAGGAAAGTGTTTGTTTTTCTTTTGAACGTAAATAAACATCCACCTGCACTGCCGGTTTGGATTTCAGTAAGGTGATACGACGGACGATATCAAGTCCGCTGGTTGTGCCTGAAACTTCTACCCATGGACCTGTTTCGTCCTCTCCTTTTCCGTGTAAGTGAAAATCGACTCTGGCCGGGTTTTGCTGTTTCCAGAACCAGTCTTTGATACCTGCCTGATTGGAGGTGATGCGCGGTGGCACAAGAGGCGAGAAAGCATCGACCGTTTCTTCCAGGGACTCAAAATGTTCGATGTTTCGTTGTTTGTCATAAATGCTGACCATTCGTCCGCTGTTTTTTGGGAGGATGGTCACGCGGAGGAAATCCGTTTCAATCGTCACTTCTTCGATTTCCTCTGCGAATGCGTGTGGTGTAACGCACATCAGACAAAAAACGACACAGAAAAGGAAAGTGCAGGACTTAAATGGTGCCAGGGAGGTAAGAGACTTCATAGACGGGAGTGGGAAATCAAAGGGTTAGTCTGTCCAGACACGGACAGAATCGTAATAAGCAACATCGCCATGCGATCCGCCGCCCATGTAAAAAGTAATCCGGTTAAAGCCGCCTGAATTCATTCGCTCCGGATTGCGGATACGAACCCCTTCACGATGGTCGAGCTTTTTTCCATCTTCCGAAAACACGGTTATATTAAACGTGTTGTCTTCGGGATGAATTTCAAGAAGAAAACGATACAGGGTATTTACTTCTGCTGATTGGATCCCTTCCTGATCCGGATCTGAATCGAGTTTGATCCAATCGTTGTCCCAACTGGAACCATCCAGGACGGTCAGCCAGTACCCTTCCTTGTTGAAAGCGCGAATCCCTGCCCATGCACCCGGCTCGCCGGCACTGCTGTCCTGCACCACAAAAGAAGCGTTCTGGTAGTCCGTGACGGGTGAAACGGCTAATGTTGCCTCTGCAAAGAACGGTTGTTTTAACGAACTGTTATAGGGGAGGAAGTTATTGCGTGCGGCGGCTTCTGTATCGCCAGGATGACGTTTTATCAAAACGACCTGAGCGTCTTCCGGCGCATCTTGTGTTGGGCTTGGAACAATTTCGACATTCGGTGTCGCTGACCAATCATTCTGCGCATGAAGTTCTCCCTGGAAATAATAGTCTTTTTCAAAATTAGTCTGGAATAAGACTTCTTCTGCGACGAGATGCCCACTCGTTCCGATCGCCAGGGCGACCAGCGCTGCGGGAGCAATGCGAGAAACGGATGCCGGGGATGTGAAGGAACGAATTTGTCTGTGAGATTTTCCTCTTCGAAGTAGAAGCAAAAATGCGGCTCCTGCAAGCGTCAGAAAAACTGCGGAAGGCTCAGGGATTTGTTGTACAATGATGTCATCAATGTAGAACTTGGTTGCTCCTACCTGATCCTGATTACTATAAATCCGGTTATAGAATTCATAGGTCGTTGCGGAAGTGTACACACTGATATTTGAAGCGCTTCCTTGAAGGACATTGGAGGAATTATAAACAGCAACAGAGAAGGTGTCGGTTTCAAAATCTACCAGAAGATCAAAACGATAGAATTCGCCCAATGTGAGAGTCTCGGTCCCCAGGCGTACATAACTACCGGTGACGCCATCGCGGTAATGAAACCCGAAACCATCAACGCCACTTGCTCCCAAAGGCCGTAGCCCTACCCAGGCTCCGTTAGAACCTTTGTTAGTAGCGCCAATACTTAACATCACTGCAGCATTACTTTTTACATCCGCGGTAATTTTAAAGCTGAAGAGAAAATCCTCTTTGGCACCTTCATTAAATCCGGCAAAAGCGTTAGAAAAAACACTGGGATCACCGGACGTTGGACGCGTTATCTGGAGCATTTGCGAACCTTCCGGTGGGGAAATGGTGCCAACGGTTCCGACCACGGTACCGATACTACTTGCCGACCAGCCATCCTGTCCCGCGAGCGCCGCTTGTGTATAAGTCGGGCTTTCAAAACCTGTTTGATAATGCGTGGTTAATGTCTGCCCTGCTGCATGAGGAAAACACAGGAAGATAGCAAGCAGGGTCGCACTACCTGTGATCAGAGATCGTGCAAAAGATACGATAGGTATATTC
>CAKUMP010000339.1 GCA_934667795.1 uncultured Chthoniobacterales bacterium
CGCGAGGAGACATTAAAATCACGCGACGTCCGGGCGTTTCCAATGCTTCGACTGCGCGGAAAATAGGTTCTGGTTTCATCACCATCCCTTGTCCTCCACCATACGGGGTATCATCTGTAACCTTATGTTTCCCCTCTGCCCAATCTCTTAAATTATGCGAGTAAAGCTCAATCCCCTGCTGGTTCTGTGCACGTTTTAACATGCTCACCTGAAACACCCCCTGACAAATTTCAGGAAACAGAGAAAGAATATCTATTCGCACAATGTCTGTATAATGGAATTAAAATTTTTTCGCTACAACAAATAACCGGTGTTTATGCACGCTCCATTTTTGCCATCAACAAATATCCATGTAATTGCTGCACATAAAGCTCGGCTTTTTCCCGATCGCCAGACCAGAGAATCGACTTTCCATTCTGGTGGACTTCCAGCATATGTTTGCGTGCCGTTTCTTCCGAAAATCCAAACACACGGCGAAACACCATCGTGACATAGCTCATCAAATTGATCGGATCATTATAAACCACCACATTCCAGGGCTTCAGCTTTTCTGTTTTCAGCTCCGGCTCTGCCAGCAAAACTGCGTCCCCCTTTTCTGCACCCATATTTTTCATGACACTTTTCATAAAACCGGCGCCGATAAATCCGGTTCATTTTCCCGTAACAACAGATTTACGTCCTTAAATGCAGAGAGTTTCAGGCGTTGAAAAACTCCGGAAACTTCGGGCAAGTCTGTTTCTTTCACGAGATCACTCGCTCCACATTGCCATTCCTTATAGAGATAAGCGCACAGCATCTGGCTCTTGGGAATATGAAAAATCGCGCAACGAATTGCAAAAACGATGGCATAATTCGCAGGAATTTCTCCATCCAGATGCCATCGCAACATGCGCGGCAACACGCGTGTCCCGGCAGGCGGAATAAAATCGGTCAACAATAAACTTCCTGCAGATTCACTGGCGAACCGCAACGGGGCAGTTAACGATTCACTCAACTGCCGGTCAATTTTTCGAATTTCATAGCTGCAATCTCGCCATGCCAAAGAATGGGTCCGCAACATACGTTCTCCAATTTTTGGAAAAAACACCCGATCCATCCATGCCATCCATGCCTCCTGCAAATCCACAGGCGGCACATGAAACGTCAATGCCTTATCCGTCAGAAAATCCGGATCGCATAAACTCATCACTTGAAATATTTCACGCAAATCCATCCCGATGTCTGCTGGAAGCAGACAGCGTTTCCCGGATTGAATATCACGATCATAAATCATGGGGAGATGGTACCACGTTTCTGAAATTTCTCAAGCCGCTGGCTTCAAAACCTTTTCTAATGCACTCACCCATTTATCGAAATCCGGATGAAAAGGATACTTTTTAATGATCGCAAACATTTCCCCAATTGCGCGATTCGTCTGCCCAATATTTTGATATTCCGACGCGCGACTCCACTCTAATTGGGGGCGGCGGATGGTTTCAAAGCGGGTTTGTACAGCTTCATTTTTTGCTTCCTTTGCAAGCGCTGCTTCATATTGGAAGCGAGCATCCCAGAATTGAATCGCCCGAACGTCCTTTGTTTCCCGGTAAACAGGAAGAATGGTTTTTGTATAAATTCCCATTACATTTCCTGGCTGCATTTCCCAGTCTTTCAATCCACCAATATAGCCGGCGAGATTATATCTTTTCGTAAAAATGCTTTTTCCGAGATCTTCTCCCATCATTTCGCGGACGCGTAAAACTTCCTGCATTTCGGGGTTAAAAAAATCTTTGGTATATTCCAGCAAGGCCGGCAAAAGATCTTTTATCTCTGCTCCCGTCCCGCGATCCAAAGTCAGCGCAAGATAAGTCAAATGTTTCTGCGTCGCATACTGAAAAGCTTTGTCTTTGACTTTAGCCTCATTTTTTTCTGCCCACGCCCGATACCCGGAACGATTCCCTGCAAACTCCCCTTCCTCAATCGCTTTCAAATAAAATTGTCCTGCAGAAGAAGGCGACTGTGCAGCAGATTTCAGGGTGCTTAACATCTGCCCCTTTTCCGTTTGCAATTTTGACTGCCGTTCTTCTTTCAACTGTTTTAACTGCTCCAAAATCTGGGAAATATCCACAGCCGCAGCATCCCCGCCACCCGTATCCTGGGCCATCACCATAGAACTCCAACCCAATCCGGCAATCACGGTCGCAATAACGATAGGAATTTTTATCATCCCTCCATTATGTTAGCAACGCTAATCACTGTCAATATCAACAGTTATTCTGTAGTTCTGTATTCGGTGGTTAAGAGAGGTTTATAATTTTTTCCCAGGATCATCTGGCTGATGATTTGTTCGGAGGAGACCACTCCGACAGGAGTGGAGTTGGCATCCATCACGACAGCGATGTTGACACGGGCGGCACGCATGCGATGGATAATGTCTGTTGCCATTGCATCCAGGTTCACTTTTACGATTCTTCGGAGAAAATGCCGCATGGTTTGTGAGACTCCTTTGACACCATTCATGACATCGAATGCCTGCACGAGGCCGATTACTTTTCCTTTTTCATCGATAACCGGGAAGCGTTCAAACTGTTTTACTTGTGCAAAACTCAGGAATTCTTCTACTCCCATAGAGACCGGAATGACCGGGACTTTGTCTATTTCCACCATTAAATGTTTTGCCATCGTTCCACGAAAATCCACAACGTTATGAATGAGCTTGCGTTGTTCAGAGCTCAACATCCCGAGGCGTTCAGAATCTATCGT
>CAKUMP010000340.1 GCA_934667795.1 uncultured Chthoniobacterales bacterium
GAGTGAGGGCATCGACTGTCGGCTGTATGGGGATTTGCTCAAAATGGATTTTCAGGTTTTCCGCGAGTGCAATCGAATCGGTGATACTGCCCGAAGAAGAATAGACGGAAGGCATTGTGACCCCAGTGACATTTTCTGCGCCGAGTGCTTCAGCCGCAAGTGCAGCGACAACGGCGCTGTCCAGCCCGCCGCTAAGTCCCAGGACAGCAGATTTAAATCCGCATTTTTTACAATAGTCCTGCAGACCTAACACAAGTGCATCATGTAATTGCTGGATTTCATCCGATTCAGTAAGCACGGAATAGGGGGGGGGATTCGAAAGACTGACAACGCGTGTGCATTCCCGAAATTCAGGTAATTCCTGAATGAGTTGCCCCTCGGCATCCACAATCAGGGAATTTCCATCAAAAATTAACTGATCATTTCCCCCGATGGCATTGCAATACACAATCGGGACTTTTGATCCCATCGCGACAGCCGTGAGCATTTGTTTCCGCAAACTTTGTTTTCCTAAATGGAAAGGCGAAGCACTCAGGTTGAGAATGAGCTGGGCACCGCGAGCGACAAGTTCTTCCACTGGGTATTGGCGATAGAGACGCTGATAAAGAAATTCCGGAGGCCAGATATCTTCGCAAATGGTGATTCCGACCTGATCCCCCATCAGAGGGAAAACCTGAAATATTTCTCCAGGTTCAAAATATCGGCCTTCATCAAATACATCATACGTAGGCAGAAGCGTTTTGAAAATTTTCTGAACAGGCTGCCCATGTTGCAAAATGGCGGCCGCATTACGAAAAGGGAGACCTTGTTTCTTTGTATTCTGATCAACATACCCCACCACCAGAGGGACTTCGCCAATAGAACGATGCAGGCGGTCTAAATGCTCCAGGCAGGCATGGACAAAACGGGATTTAAATACCAGATCCTGCGGAGGGTACCCGGTCAACGCCAGTTCGGGCGTCACCACAACCTGTGCGCCATCGGCAACAGCAGCATGGTAAGATTGTAAAATAAGGTCAAAATTTTCGGAAAGTGCACCAACCGTCGGATTGATTTGAGCGAGTCCAATTTTCATAAAAGGAGCCAGAGTGTGGTTCGTAGTGATTGGGGGAATCGCTGAATGACAGAAAAATCCACAGGAAAAAATTTCCTATCGATCCGAAGAAATGCCATAGCGGTTATTGTATCCCTTGTTGATGGATTCGTCCGCTCCAATGATGAAATGTTTGTAAAATTGAATGAGACAGGCGAAGGCGAAACCTGCGACGATCGTCAGGATTAATTTCTGACCAAATGTAGTTTGCATAATAGAAAACCTAGCATAAAGGCTGCCAGAAGGAAATAGAGAATAAAGAAAACTGATTACCAGAATCCCCATTGTCGCGTCTGCATGATGTAAATCCCAAGTGCCAGATTGGTGACGGCATGTACAAGTACACAGGCCCCAAGACTACGCGTGTAAACGGCAACCGCATTGAAAATCAGACCGGTAATAATCGCGACATAAAAATCCGGGCCCCAGTGCGCCAGTCCAAATAAAAGCGCGACTAATAAAAAGGATTTCCACTGGAAGGTTCCGAACGGAATGGTAGTAAATTTCTCATTTATGAGATAACGCATCAGGAATCCGCGCCAGAAAATTTCTTCCAGAAACGGGACGACAATGACGAGGCGGATAAAGCGTAAAATGAGGATGCTCCAGTAAAGAGCGGGCTGTTCGAGAAAAGTATCGGGATCGAACCCTGCGGTGCGGTCCGGGGGATTGGGGAAGTATTGTGGAGCCACCCAGATCGCCAACGTGATCAAGCCGACAATTGTGACCAGAACAGGCGATTTCACCCCATAATAGCGGACATCCTTACGGTAATGCCAGAGGAGTACCCCACAAACGATGGCCTGGAGAGGGAAAATCCAGTATTGGGATTCTACCAGCCAGAATTGATCGCCTGCAAGATCCAGTGCCAGTTTGGAAATGAGTTGTCCGAAGGCCAGGAGCCCCATAAAGGCAAGAAAAGGGGTAATATATCCTCGTGCACGCTCAGGGTGAGACAGGAACGGTTCGTTTTCAGTAAAAGAAGGGATTTTCTTTGATTGGGCATCCATATTGCTCTATGTGTAAATACGTTTAAAGTTCAGGAACAGTAAAAGGTTGTAAAGTGTGAATCAAAATAATTCAGATGACCAGCGAGAAGCAGAATTACTTTTGCGTGAGTTGGAGATGAAAGCGCAATTGAGACGCATTGCGCAGGAGGATGCCGGGAAGCGACGGACGCGGAATCGGCTTGTGGGGATTATGGTTTTATTGGTATTGTTAGCAGGGACTGTGTTGGGGATGTGGTATATTGCAGATATGCTGGAGCAGACCAAATCCGAGGTGAAAACTGAAAAACGGGAGCAATGACAACGGCTAATATCGCTGTTAAAGGGGAAGGATATCCGGAAACGATTCGTTTTCGTAATGGGCAGAGTCGTGTAAAACATTCGTTAATGGAGTTGTCCTTTGCACAACTGCAGAAGATTGCAGATGAGTTTGATCTGGGGCGGATTGTGCGGATGGAGGAACCGCTGACGACCCAATGTAATATTACGGATCCATTTCGTACCGGGAGAGGGACCTTTCTGGTCAGGATTCGGCATGGGGAAGAGTTTGGCGAGCGTGTGGAGTTTATTCATGCGGCCATGAAATACCTGCAAAGCAAAGGAGTGCCTGTGCCCGAAGTGATGAAGCA
>CAKUMP010000341.1 GCA_934667795.1 uncultured Chthoniobacterales bacterium
TGATGAACCAGAAGAAGCTGCGACGCCTCAACGACGGCGCCGTTCCCGACGTCGCCGCCCTTCCCCAGCCCGCCGCCGTACCGCTGCCTCCCGCGCATCTATGTGCGGATTTTCCCGATACACCGTCAGACCATTTACACGCTGAACCATCGCTTGCGTCACATTCGCATGTAAATCCAACACAATAAACAAAAGACATTTTTCTAATCCGGGCAATTCTCTTACCCGTCGCAACAACTCCCCTTCCAGATCTTCATATCCCCGTGCGACCATCGCCCCATGCAACACCAGATAAACCGCGTCCACGCGCCCGCCTTCATACCGTTTCCATTCCTCCAGAAAGTGTTTCCAGAATACTTCCAGCACTTCATCTTCCACCATTCCACTCGGTGTCGCCCGAAAATCCACTACCGGCAAAACTTCCCACCCGTATTCTTCCGCCTGCGCTCAAAAACCTCCCATCGGAGAACTGTCTCCACGACATTTCAATACCGCTTCCCCAATTGTCTGCTGAAAGTCTTTTAGCCCAGTCGGGTCATCTACAAAGGTATTCGTTTCATGAAAAAGTCCCGCTACTAAAATTCGTTTTGCTGTCATTTTATTTTAAAAAGTTTTCTGCATAGATTTTCGTAACCAAAAAGAAAAACCGGCTCCAGGCTTTTTTTTCCTGAAGCCGGTCTCCCTATCATTTAATCCAGACTAAATCTGAATTTCTGAATGATCAGAATCAGGGATTTAATGGAATTAAAGAATTCCATAACGACGGAAAACTTCTCCCATCGGTACCCCTTCTTCCAGATCCTTACGTGCGGTGTTTTCGCCTTCCACTTTCTGTGCTGCCAGTTCCACCACTTCCGCTGCGATGTCCTGAGGAATCACCACCAAGCCATCTTCGTCTCCGCTGATGTAGTCACCGTGCGCAATTTTCACACCACCGATTTCAATCGTTTTGGCGATTTCGTAAATGTCCATACGCCCTTTACTGTCTGCAGGGTTTGCACCGATCCCGTAAACCGGGAATGGCAGATCATTCAGCTTCCACAAGTCACGTGTACAAGCAGTCATCACAACCCCGTTCACGCCTTTGTACAAGCAAGCGGTTGTCAAAAGTTCTCCCCAGAACCCACAACTGCGATCATATCCTGCATCCACCACTAACACGTCCCCCGCAACCATCGTCTCTACCGCTTCAAGTTCCAGCTTGTATGGCTCTGCCGGAATCGCATCCACTGCGTGTGCACGTGCTGTGAAAATTCTTCCTGCGATCTTCTGAGTTTTTGTCAATGGACGTAACTCCGAAGGCAAACATTGGTTTTTATACCCTTTCACATCCAGTTCGTCTGCCACCACTGCTGGATATATCGTTTTCAACTTCTCAATTATTGCATCCGAAGAAGCATTTGCATTACTCATATTTCTTTGTCTCAGTTAGTTTTGTTATTATTTCGACAATTTGCGACTCTCTCTCCTGATCGAGCCGCTGTACCGGAACAGATATGCTGATGGCTGCGTAAGGTTCGCCTATCAAGGCCAACGGCACTGCAAAGCAGACAACACCATCTACAGTTTCCTCCCGCTCTTCCGCATATCCCCGTTGCCGGGTCTCCGTAAGTACCTTACGGATGGCCGCACGTGTCGAAACCGTGCAGCCGGTAATCTTCCTGAAATCAGTCTCTCCTAAAATTTTCTCCATCTCCTCCTCTTCTAGCCACGCCACTATCGCACGCCCCAATGCCGTACTATAATACGGATCCACCTGGCTCGGCTTCACTATCCATCTCAACGCCTGACTGGTTTCCAAAAAATCTATATAATAAACCGACTCCCCATTCAATACTCCCAGATTCACCGTCTCATCCAATACCTCATGAATCTCCTGCATCAACGGAGCAGCCGTTTCTTTTAAATTATGATACTTATCCCCACGCCCCAATTGACTCGCCTTCACTCCCAAAAAATATTCTCCACTCTTGCGATCCTGTCCCACATATCCCATCGCATGCATCGAACGCAAAAGACGACACACCGTCGGCTTCGGCAACCCCGCCTCATCCGTTATCACTTTTAACGACACCGGTTCATCCGCTGTCGCCAACGTTTCCAATAACTGAAATGCTTTCTCTAATACTCCTACACTCATGCAATACATATTTCATAATATAAAACTTACATTTTAGCAAGTAAAATCTTTAAAATCTTTAACCCCGAAATAACTTGAGGAGAACGTCCCGCTCCTGTCAGGTACGGGGACGTTCAACAAATGGCGCTTGCGAGGCAGCAGATTGCGACAGATCAACTTGATCCATTGCCTATTTCGGGTTAAATCTTTGTTCATGATTATTGATTGCCATAACCACTTAGGTACCGACTTATTATTTTACCTGCACGGGGATTTCCCCTATGCGCAGGATGTTCCCACCCTTGAACGAGATGCGAATTATGCGGGAGTGAGCCATTTTCTGGTCTTTCCGATGGTATCATATGCGGCGATGGATGTGGATGCGTTAAAGCAAGGGCGTATAGAATTGGGAGGGAATCTGGAAAAAGTCCCATATGCATTTGAAAACCGTCGGATGTGCACCGAGCTGTATGGGTATTTTCCTGCAGCGGGAGCGCGTTCCATTCCTTTTGCGATGATTGATCCGGCGCGGAGGGTGGACGAGCAAATTGTCGAGTTGACAGCATTGTGCAAAGAATATCCTATAGCGGGGTTAAAAATCCAGG
>CAKUMP010000342.1 GCA_934667795.1 uncultured Chthoniobacterales bacterium
CATCAGTGCGTTGCACTATCGTCCCTGGCAACTTTTTCACAGCCTGATGCTGGTACATGAATACGGGGTTTGGAATAAGCTTTTTTTTGGAACCGACTATCCCTTTACGACCGTAGAAGAATCCGTCCGCGGGTTGAAACGAATATGGGAAATAGAAATTGCCGGATTCCACCTGCCCGCAGAAGAATTAACAAAACTCTTCGCCCGCGACCCGTGGACGCTTTTACAGTTGATAATTGACAGTTGACAGGGGACAGTTTTTCCGGAATTTGGAGTGCGGCGGTTTCCGCCGCTTTGGATTGGAATGGAATGTCCGTCAGCAAAAGGATTTGTTGATGGAATATAGGCGTGTTTGGCATGTGCTCTGAAAAGGCAATTTATTTCATATCTTTTGGACGAAAGGTCCTCGTTTGGGCGGAAGATTTTCCCACACCATTTTTTTTAAAAACAACTTTGCTTTGGGTTCTTTGCGTGAAACAGGTCTTCTGTGTCGGAGGCGGTAACGTGTCGCCGCACCTCGAAATCAGCAATCGTTTAGGAAAAGGAGAGTGGTGCGAAAGCGGTGGGTGCTTTCTTCGCAGCATTCGCAATGGACGACAATTCCTTCGCGATAAAGGGGGGAAGTGGTGTTGGTTTGATCTACTTTAATATGAAGACAGGTTCCTAACGGGAAATTCCAGGGGGTCGTGAGGGTCAGACCTTTCGAACATAGAGAAATGGATTCGTAATCAAGGGATGCCGAATCATCACCATTGTTTAAATAAACACAAGGATCATGCGATCTATTATAGCGAGATGAGGTGATCATTTACGGAATGCATAGTCGGTTTACTTTTTTTTCTTAATTGAGTGATTATATTAGAAATACCTTGTTACAAGGTAGCACGAAAGAGTGAAGAGTCAAAGGGGAGATGGAGGATTTTTTTCTGGATGCGAAATATTCTGGTTTGAAGGGGGAGATTTTGATTGTGTGTTGGCTTCCTGAATCATTTTGAGTGCCATCTTGCCGAGAACCGAGGTTAAAACGAGAGAGAGCAAGAGCCCTGAGCCCCAGAGCAGGTATTCGTGCCATTGGGGGGCGGAGTTGCTTTGAAGGTGTTTAAGGCTGAGTTGTCCGACGGTACCGAGGTAGGTATAGAGAAAAAGTCCGGGAAATTTGCCTAATGTGCTCCAGAAAACGCAGCGACTGACCGGCATGCGGGACAGTCCATAAAGGTAATTTAACAGGCTGGTCGGGAAAAGAGGATGAAGCTGGCTTAAAAAAATAAATTTCCAGCCATCCCGTGTGATAATCTGGTCCAGTGAAGAGAGACGCGGGGAGTTCCGGATGCATTTTTCCAGAAATCGCCGCGCTACGTGACGCGAAATCAGTACCGCGATCGCGGTGCTCAGCGCATTCCCCACCAAAAGGAGCGCAGACCCCCACCATAAACCAAAAAAGAATCCCGCTGCCACACTCAGAATTCCGCCCGGAAGCAGCAGCAGATTACATGCTGCCATCATGAGCGGAAAATAAATAAGCGAATGGGAGCCCCAGTCCTGCACCGTTGCCTGGGCCGCTGCTAACGCGTCCACCATGTCAAAACTTTTTGCAAAAAGTAAAAACATAATGACCGTGAGGATCATTAAAAGCAGCTGAAAGAAAAATGATTTGCCTGGTTTTGCCATGGGCGGAACGAAATGCATTGAATGAAATGGCGTATTAAGCGGAGATAAACAAGATTTTTATATGTTCTTCGGGATTAATCCTTCCTATTGTGGATTTCTCGATTATGGTTTTCGAGAGCAAAAGAATCGAGTAAAATAAATTTATATGGTCGCGAAATCGGATTTGCACGTGCATTCGAAATTTAGTGGGTTATCGACGGAATGGGTTTTTCGGCGATTTGGTTTTCCCGCGAGTTGCACGGAGCCAGAAGAATTGTATCAGCTTTTAAAAAAGCGTGGGATGGATTTTGTCACGATTACGGACGACGACTCGATCGAAGGCTGCCTGCAGATTGCAGACCGGGAAGATGTTTTTTTAAGTGAAAAGGTGACGACGTATTTCCCCGGGGACCGATGCCGCCTTCAAATCCTTGTCTGGGGGCTGAGTGAAGAACAGCATGCAGAAATTGTCCAAAAACGTTCGGATATTTTTGCTTTACGGGATTATTTGCTGACCGAAGAGCTGGCACATGCGGTCGCACATCCTCTCTATGCGGTTAATGATCAGCTTACGACTGCACATATTGAGAAATTATTGCTCCTGTTTAATCATTTTGAAGGAGTAAATGGCTTAAGAGACGCATTATTTAGCGAAAGTTTTACTTATCTGATTGAAAAACTGGATGAAGAAAAACTGCTTGAATTAAGTGAAAAACATGGAATTGCCATAGAACCCAGAATACGGGCACAAAAAATTTTGATCGGTGGTTCGGATGACCATGGCGGGATTTTTCCAGGCTCCGCATGGACAGAAGTACGTAAAGCTCGTACTCCGGCGGAATTTTTAGAACAGGTTCAATTAGGAGGATGCGCGCCGGGTGGACGAGCGGGAACGCCTCTGGCACTGTCACACAGTCTGTATAATATTGGTTTTAATTACCTGAAGACCAAGTTGCATAACCAGCGGGATGGGGGGACTTTACAAC
>CAKUMP010000343.1 GCA_934667795.1 uncultured Chthoniobacterales bacterium
TGCATCCACGACTATCAAACTGCGTATGCTTCCTGGAATTGAACGTCCGGGCATTGCCACTTTATTGCCAACCGAAACCAATGTTTCTGTTTTGATTGATGCGGGAGCGAATATCGACCCACATGCCAAACACCTCTTGCAATATGGCATTATGGGGAGCATTTACAGCAAACATATCCTCGGGTATCGCAATCCAACCGTAGGATTAATGTCCATTGGCACAGAAGACTCCAAAGGTTCTCCTCTTACGAAAACAGCTTTTGAACTGCTTAAAAAATCCAACCTGAATTTCCGTGGAAATATTGAAGGGCACGATCTTTTCGAGAATCCCATGGAAGTGATTGTGTGTGATGGTTTTGTCGGCAATGCCGTATTGAAAACCTGCGAAGCGACAGCAAAAGCCATTTTTACCTGGCTTAAACACGAGTTAACAAAATCTCCTCTGCGGAAAGCGGGTGCCTATGTTGCCAAAGGTGCTTTTCGTACTATTAAAAAGAAAACAAATTATGAAGAGTATGGCGGCAGCCCACTCCTTGGTGTAAACGGGATTTGTATCATTTCCCATGGCTCCAGCACCCCACTGGCTATTCAAAATGCCATTCGTGTCGCATCTGAAGCCATTTCTCACCAGGTCAACCCGCATATTATTGAAGAAATCGCACGTTATCATGAAACAAACTGATCCTACACCTACACGTCCAAACCGGGGGTTATCTCCCAGACCGGTTTCTATTATCGGCACAGGCTCTTATGTCCCTGAACGTATCCTGACTAATCATGATCTGGAAAAAATGGTCGAGACTTCGGATGAATGGATCCGTTCCCGCACAGGTATCGTTGAACGTCGCATCGCAGCCGATGACGAATATACAAGCGACATGGCAGCACAGGCCGCCCTCAAAGCACTCGAAAATGCAGAGGTCTCGCCTGAAGAAATCGACCTGATCATTGTTGCCACGGTTTCGCCTGACATGATGTTTCCCGCAACGGCTTGCTGGGTACAAACCAAGATCGGTGCGGATAATGCCGCCTGTTTCGATGTGTCGGCTGCATGTTCAGGCTTCCTGTATGCAATTGAAATCGCACAACAGTTTATTGCTTCCCATACTTACGAAACCATTCTTGTTATTGGAGCCGACAAACTCAGTTCACTCGTAAACTGGAACGATCGCAATACTGCTGTTCTTTTTGGAGATGGTGCAGGTGCCGCTATTCTCCGCAGCCGCGAGAATTCACATGGAATCATTACCACTTATATGGGATCCGCAGGAAAATATTCCGATATCCTTTTCATGCCAGGTGGTGGGTGCAAATGCCAGATTACCAAAGATAATGTAGATCAACATCTCAACACGATCCACATGACCGGAAAAGATGTCTATAAACAGGCCGTAAACTCGATGTGCCTGGCTGCCACCAAAGCATTAGAGCAATCTGGTCTTAACGTCAGTGACATCGCCTGTATTATCCCCCATCAGGCGAATTACCGGATTATTGAAGGAATTGCTTCTCGCCTGGAAGTTCCCATGGAAAAATTCTATCTTAATCTCGATAAATACGGAAATACCTCTGCTGCTGCTGTCGCGATTGCTCTCGACGAAGCCAACCGCGAAGGCAGAATCAAAAAAGGAGATTATATCCTCATGGTCGTCTTCGGTGGAGGCCTCACCTGGGCCAGCTCCGTCGTCCAATGGTAACCACAGGGGTTAAGCCCCGAAGTTAGCGGATTTCCATTTCCTATATATTTCTGGAGAGATTTCGGATGGTTTAATTTCTGAGCGTCCGCCCCAGAACACGTTTGTGTAAAGAACGGGGATGCCCATTTCTTCGAGGTGTTTATCGATAGCGGCCTTATGTTCCAGGATACGGTTTTTGTCTGTTCCGTGAGCGACGGCCATAATATTTACATTTCCGAAATCCGGGCCACCTTCACGCCAATAGCAATGCGTCAGGATATCATGTCTTCCGACTTCGCCGCCTGCTTCCAGTTCGCGGCCTTCCGGGACTGCCCAATGGAACAATCCGTTAAATCGGGTCACTCTTTGTCCGCCGGCACTGGGTTTTACATGTTCCAGAAATGTAGAAAACCTGCCGATGACTTTACGTTTATTCAGATCATACGCGACCCGGAAGAACTCTTCCAAAGGCAGGTTAATTTCTTCTGCGCGCGCCTTCCATGGATTGAGTGTAATTTCTTCTGGAGCGAACTCTCGTTTTAAAACGGTCAGAACCTCCCACTCCAGATCGCTTAATTCGACGACCGAAGGGTACATAATGGCTGCGGGTTGATCTGCTCTGGCGCCTGGCTCCAGTGTTTTCCTGCGTGTATGTCCTACGCCTAAAACGAAAAAGCCTTTAGCCGGCATTAACTTATAGCCGGTTGCACCCGTTTTTTTCATTAAGAAATCGCAATGTTCTTCCATCGAAAACCCTTGTGGAATTTTCAATGTTGTCCAGAGGCGATACTGTGAACCCGTCGTCTCCACATCTGTGCTTCGGACGACCACGTGACCGGAAAAAGGATCTTCCTTAAATAAATAATCAAATGCTTTTTCTAAATTTTCCGGAGAAACTTTCCATGCGACCAGGGACCCTTCGGCCAAATTACTGGCCACGAGTGTTTG
>CAKUMP010000344.1 GCA_934667795.1 uncultured Chthoniobacterales bacterium
GCCCATAGGTTCGCCTAATCCACCGGCCAGCATATCGATCACCGATTCCGGGAAGGGAGTCGAACCCGGCTCCAGGTTCAAAACATCCTGCGGTTTAATCCCACGCGTGACTAAAAACATCGTCATGTCTCCCACCACTTTTGAAGAAGGGGTCACTTTGATAATGTCGCCAAACAATTGGTTTACTTCGGCATACGTCCGGGCAATTTCCGGCCACTGCTGACTCAGCCCCATACTTGCAGCCTGTTCTTTCAGGTTTGTATATTGCCCACCCGGCATTTCATGCAGATAGACCTCTGCAGTTCCGGATTTCGGCGCCGTATCAAAGGGTTTGTAAAATGTCCGGACATGCTCCCAGTAATCTGAAAACTCATTCAGCGTATTCAGATCCAGTCCGGTATCATTTGGCATATGCTGTAATGCGGCGACTAATGAATTTAAATTCGGCTGACTTGTGGAGCCTGACATCGAAGCGATTGCAGCATCTGCGATATCCACGCCGGCATCTGCAGCACGGAGAATACTTCCTGCATTAATTCCGCTGGTATCATGGGTATGCAGGTGAATCGGCAGGCCAATTTCCTGCTTTAATGTTTTAACCAGTTTATAGGCTGCATACGGGCGACAAAGCCCTGCCATGTCTTTGATACAAAGGATATGGGCGCCCATTTTTTCCAGTTCCTTCGCCAGATTCACATAATATTTTAAAGAATATTTTTCCCGTGCAGGATCGTGAATATCCCCGGTATAACAAATAGCGGCTTCACACACAGACGCAGTTTCGCGCACAGCTTCCATCGCCACCTTCATGTTGGGCAGGTAATTCAGACTGTCAAAAATCCGGAAAATATCCATTCCTTCTTTTGCCGCATGATGAATAAACCCTTCCACCACGTTATCCGGATAATTGGAATATCCTACCGCATTTGATCCGCGGAACAACATCTGGAAACAAATATTCGGAATACGCTCCCGCAGGAAGCGCAACCGCTCCCATGGGTCTTCATGCAAAAACCGCATCGCGGTATCAAAGGTCGCTCCTCCCCACATTTCCAGACTAAACAAGCCTGATGCCCGATGTGCCACCGCATCCGCTACGCGCAACATGTCATAGGTTCTTACCCGTGTAGCCATCAACGACTGGTGCGCATCGCGGAAGGTAGTATCGGTCAATAAAAGTCTCTTTTGTTTAAGAATCCATTGTGCAAATTTTTCTGCGCCCAGTTCCAGTAATTTCTGACGGCTTCCTGCCGGGGGCTCTGAGGTGCATTCAAAGGTCACGCGTGTTGCCGGCTGAAAAACAGCATCCGGGCGAAACCCTTTTGCATTCGGGTTTCCATTGACCGTCACATCGCCAATATAGGTCAACAACTTCGTTGCGCGGTCACGTCGTGGATGAAACTGCAATAATGCCGGCGTGTTATCGATTAATGTGGTGGTTGCCAGGCCGGCGCGGAAAGTTTCATTTGCGATCACATTTTCCACAAAGGGGATATTTGTTTTCACTCCGCGGATACGAAACTCTTTCAAAGCGCGATCCATTCGGCGCAACGCGCCTTCAAAGCTCTGACCGCTGGCGGTAATTTTTACTAAAAGCGAATCATAGAACGGTGTAATGATGGTCCCCGCATTTCCCATCCCGCCATCCAGACGAATCCCCAGCCCCCCCGCGGAACGATAGGTGATAATTTTTCCGTAGTCCGGCATAAAATTATTTGCCGGATCTTCTGTGGTGATCCGGCATTGCACCGCATAGCCATTTCTTGGGATCTCTTCCTGTGCAGGCAGCCCAATCGCTTCATCGTGCAATCCATGTCCTGCAGCCACTAAAATTTGTGCCCGGACAATATCCACTCCTGTAATTACCTCTGTGACCGTATGTTCGACTTGAATCCGGGGGTTCATTTCAATAAAGAACCACTCGTCGTGATCCAAATCGTACAGAAACTCGACCGTTCCGGCATTGTTATAACCGATGCGTTTTGCCAGACGCGCGGCAGCATCACAAAGTTCTTCCCGGACTTCCGTATCCAGACCAACCGAGGGTGCAATTTCCACCACCTTTTGATGTCGTCGCTGCACCGAACAATCCCGTTCATGTAAATGCAACACATTCCCTTTACGGTCTCCAAGAATCTGGACTTCCAGATGTTTTGCACGAGGAATATATTTTTCCAGAAACACAGCGGCATTTCCAAATGCCCGTTCTGCTTCTCCTTGTGCTTCGTCCAGCAGCCCTTCCAGATCGGCTTCTTTTTTCACCACACGCATTCCGCGCCCCCCACCCCCGAATGCCGCTTTAATAATCAAGGGGAAACCAATTTCGCGCGCAACTTTCAACGCTTTTTTCCGATCTGAAATCGCTTCCTCAGTTCCGGGCAACACCGGTACACCTGCGCGAATCGCTTCCGCACGGGCAGCCGTTTTATCGCCCATCAAGTCCAGTAGTTCGACATCCGGCCCCACAAAAGTAATCCCGGCTTCTTTACACGCTTCCGCAAACCGCGCATTTTCAGCCAGAAATCCATACCCCGGATGAATAATATCCACGCCCTTCTCTTTCGCCAGGGCCACAATTCCTTCAATATCCAGATACGCCCCCACAGGCCCCTTCCCTTGTCC
>CAKUMP010000345.1 GCA_934667795.1 uncultured Chthoniobacterales bacterium
CCCTTAATGATTCCGGTTTTGTTGGTGGTGTTTCTGATTCTTCCTGCCAACTTTTCCACAGCAGGAATGCTTTTTGTCGTTTATTTCAGCAAAGACTTTAAAGCGTTGGATACACTGGATTTCTGGGCGGGGACGTTCCTGATCTTTTTCCAGGCCAGTATTCAGATCGTTTTATTTTCCTGGATCCTGGGAGTTGAGTCCGGCCTCCAGGAAGCAGAGTTTGGAGCATTGATGAAAATTCCTAAAATTTTCAAATGGATTTTACGCTGGGTCAGCCCGGTATTTTTACTGGTCGTTTCGTTTTCCTGGTTTTGGTTAAATGTTTTAGGAATGAGTTTTGGAGGCAAAAAGGGAGAAGTCAGCGGGTATATTAAAGACTTATTTATTGAACCGGATAAAGTCGCCCAGATGGCGGTCGGGTTAATTCTGGCATTTGGGTTATGGGTATTTTATCTGGTGATTCGCAGTGAGCGTTATGACGAACAAAACATGAAATGGAGGGATCGATGACCATTGGCGGCTGGATAATCATGATCGTATCTGTGAGTGTGGTGACGATCGCATTTATATGGAGTGTGGTGCGTGTGATGCGTTCTGCAGATGAAAAACACATGGTCCATGGTCTGGGAATGGACCCGAATGCAGAGGATGCACTGCATGAAGCACACCAGAAAACAAAAAGAAAAAATAATGGGTGAACGCATATTAAATGCGCAGGGAAGCTGTTAGAAGAGTGAAAGAATTCATGGGAAGAAAATACACATTAGATCGTTCTGGCAAGAACCAGAAATTTAAAATTTCTTATGATAAGGAATTAAATCCACAACAACTGGAAGCAGTGACTTCCCCAGGCGGAGCCGCTTTAGTAATTGCAGGTGCAGGGAGCGGAAAAACCCGTACGTTGACGTATCGGGTCGCCCATTTACTGGAATCCGGGGTTCGTCCCTGGGAAATTTTGTTGCTGACATTTACGAATAAAGCAGCAAAAGAAATGGCAATACGGGTGAAAGAACTACTGCCACTGGATATCTCCTCAATGTGGAGTGGAACATTTCACTCCATTGGTAATCGCATTTTACGACAAAATGCGGAAGCATTAGGGTTTAGTCCTAATTTTACCATTTTAGACCGTGAAGACCAAGGGGATTTGATCACGGCGGTGTTAAGTAGTCTGAACTTTGGGACAACAGCCAAACGCTTACCCAAAGCGGGAGTGATTGCGGAAATTTTCAGTCTTGCTGTCAACAAATCCAAATCCATCCCGGAAATCCTGGGCGAACAGTTTGAATATTTTTTCCATGTAGAAGAGGAACTACAGGCGATTTACAAAGAATATCAAAAAAGAAAAAAAGCAGCAAACGCGATGGATTTCGATGATTTGCTGGTGAAACCTTTAGAGTTATTTCGGCAATATCCGTCGATCGCAACGCGGTATCAAAAGCGGTTTCGTCATGTTTTAGTCGATGAATATCAGGATACCAACGCCATTCAGGCAGAGTTTATTCACCAGTTAGCAAAAGGACATGGAAATCTCATGGCGGTAGGAGATGATGCGCAATCCATTTACTCCTGGAGGGGCGCAGACTTTCGCAATATTTTAGAGTTTTCCAAAAAATATCCTGACAGCAAAATTTATAAAATAGAAACGAATTACCGAAGTGTCCCGGAAGTTTTGGAATTAGCAAATGCTGCCATTTCTGAAAATGCATTGCAGTTTGAAAAAACGCTGCAGGCACATAGAGACAGTCAGGCTACCAAACCGGCGATTGTAAGGTTGTCCGATAGTGGAGATGAAGCGGCATTTGTCGCCCAGCAGATTGTAGAACTGTGTGATCAGGGGGTAAGCCTGAATGAAATGGCGGTTTTATATCGTGCCCATTTTCATGCTATGGAATTGCAACTGGAACTCACGCAGCGCGGGATCCCGTTTACTATTACCAGTGGAATCCGCTTTTTTGAACAAGCGCATGTGAAAGATGTTTTAGCCTTAATGAAGTTTGCAATTAATCCACGCGATGAAATTGCATTTAAACGTGCTGCACAGCTTTTGCAGGGGATTGGGACCAGAAGTTCAGAAAAACTTTGGGGCGAAATTCAAAAGCGACTTGTGACGGCCGAGTTACAACATCAGCAAACGGCTGCTGTTCTTGCACAGGAAACGCCGGATGCACCAGCGCCGGCGGAGAATGAGGAACAAGATCCGGACTGGGACATTGACGACGAAGAGGGCGCCGGATCAAGAGCGCCTGAGCCTCGCTGGCAACCCGGGTTTGAGATTCTGCTGGACGGATTAGTGGTTCCTAATAAATCGAAAGCGCTCTGGCAGCAATTCAGTTATACCATGCAGGAACTTGCGCCTGCAGGAGAGCCGGTGGATCCTTCCTCTATGATTACCAGTATTCTGGAAGCATTCTATGACGATTATTTGAAACAAAAATATTCAAATGCAGAAACAAGACGCGAAGATCTGGATAATTTAGCCGGGTATGCTGAAAAATTTGTCAGCACCCAGGAATTTCTTGTCCAGATGGCACTGTTGAGCAATTTGGATCAAAGCGAAGAAACCGACGATGTGGAGA
>CAKUMP010000346.1 GCA_934667795.1 uncultured Chthoniobacterales bacterium
CCGGTGTCATGCTTTATGAGTCAACGATTCACCATTTAAATCGGTCTCCGGTGTCATTTATTTATGAGTCAACGCGACGCTGCGTTTACGTGTATTGAAGTGGGGCCATTTGGATGGCTTTGGCGTACCAGAGATTTCTCTCACCGCACGGGAGGAATTTGGAGTGTGGAGCTCTGCACCGCTTTGGTTCGAACGACATTGGAGCTTCGCCCGCCAAAGATTGTTCGCACATCCCATGCGCTATGACCCAAAGCGGCGGAAACCGCCGCACTCCAAATACGCCTCATCTCATGCGAGACAAAGTTGAAGTGCGGGGGAGCAAATATTTGATAAAACTTACCCTTCGAGGCTTGGGATCGGGCGGACAGGATCGACTTCTTTTTCATAATCGATTCCCTCGATGCCGAATCCGAACAAGCGATAGAACTCGCTTTGATAGCCTGCAAAATCCGAGACTTCATCGATATTGGTGGTCGAAACTTTTTCCCATACCTCCCGGACCGCTTCCTGGATATCTTCTCGCATTTCCCAGTCATCGATACGAATGCGCCCCTGAGCATCCAGTGTTGGGCCTTTTGAACTACCATAATGGTCTTTGAACAAACGTGTCATCTGTTCGATACAACCTTCATGGATCCCTTTTTCTTTCATCAATTTATAGAGAATGGAAATATAGAGAGGCACAACCGGGATTGCAGAGCTTGCCTGCGTAACCAGAGCCTTATTGACGGAAATCAGTGCCGTTTTTTCTCCGAATTTTTCATTAATCTGGCGTGCGGTGGATTCCAGATGAAGTTTCGCGCGTCCGATCGTTCCATCGGTATAAATCGCCCAGGTTAATTCCGGCCCGATATAGGAATAAGCGACCGTTTGAAAACCCTCTGCCAGCACACCGGCTTCCGACAACGCATCAATCCACAACTGCCAGTCTTCCCCACCCATGACTTTTACTGTCTGGGCAATATCCTCTCCACTTGCAGGCTCAATGGTCACCGGTTCCACGATTTTTTTATCGGTGTTGATATTCTTGTTCGTGTAAATCCCGCCGGTGGGTTTTAAGACCGACTTATAGACCTCACCCGTTTCGGGATCCACCCGTCTTGGTGAAGCCAGGCTATAAACAACCATATCGACCTGGCCCAGATCTTTTTTGATTGTTTCGATCACCGTCTGCTTCATCTCATTTGAAAAAGCATCTCCGTTAAAACTTTTTGCGTACAATCCTGCCTTAGCAGCTTCTTCTTCAAATGCGGCGGCATTATACCAGCCCGCCGATCCCGTGCGTTTTTCGTCACCAGGTTTTTCAAAAAAGACTCCAACCGTGGAAGCCCCATTGCCAAATGCCAACGCAATACGCGATGCCAGTCCATATCCTGTCGATGCACCAATAACCAATACCCGTTTACCACCACCAATTCCCTCGACCCCTTTCACATACGCGATCTGCTCCCGCACATTCTGTGCACACCCTTCAGGATGCGCTGTGGTACATATAAATCCTCGAATCTTTGGTTTTACTATCATAGATACCTTCCATTCTGAACTACTCCCCCACCCGGAATCAAGCCTTTGCATCCTTCCACTGTGAAAAAATAGCAAAGCACATTCGTTCACAAGAGCACATATCGCTCAGGTTCTCGTTGCCGACGTGGACGTCGGCGCTCCCAGCGCGATGACACCTCACCACACTTCGAATTTTTTTCGCAACTAAACTTCTATTCCGCAGTTAAATTTAAAATAAGTTTTAAATTCATTTTGGCGGAAAATGTTTCTTGCTGGAGTTTTTTTTAAATGAAATTTCGAAAATGCCCGAAAAATGCTGAAAAAACGAACTATCAAATTGACCTGAAATACAGAAAAGCTAACTTCAATCCAAGTTGTTTCCATTCCTTTTGAAAATTCCCAAAAAAACAACAATCCATCGTTCATCCCTCACAGCGTACATCCTGCTCCCAAATGTGCCGTCATGCGGTTTGAACAAACATCTACTCACATCACATGCTTACCGGAATAGTAAAATGGTTCAATGCCAAAAAAGGCTTCGGCTTTATCTCCAACCCTGAAGTTGATGGCGATATCTTCGTCCATTTCTCAGAAATTCGTTCTGACGGATTCAAAACTCTCAAAGAAGGGGATACCGTCCAATATGAATTGATCAATGATGAAAAAGGAATAAAAGCAAGAAACGTTACTCGCATCTAATTGCATTTTCCGCTAACGTCTTTTACGTGAGTCATAGCGGAACCAATTCAAATATCATCCTGATCGGGTTCATGGGATCCGGGAAATCTTCTGTTGGGCGCATTCTTGCGCGCAAAAAACGCTGGGAGTTCCTGGATACCGACCATTTGATCATTGAGCAGGCCGAGGGCATGGAAATTTCCCGTATTTTTGCCGAATTCGGGGAAGAAAATTTCCGGGACCGGGAAACCGCTGTCCTTCGATCCTTGATTGGTTCCAAAAAAAATATCATTGCGACCGGCGGAGGGATTATTTTGCGGGAAGAAAACCGCCAGTTGCTGCGTCAGCTCGGATTTGTAGTCTGGCTTACGGCTTCTGAAGAAGTACTC
>CAKUMP010000347.1 GCA_934667795.1 uncultured Chthoniobacterales bacterium
GACCAATAATCCGTCCTATGCGCACAAGGCAGGTGTACTGCTTGATCGAATGGCGGACCTGTACCCGCAAATGGATTATACTCCATGGTTCAAAATGGGAATGGAAGCTTCTACTGGCGGTTCCGGTCTCGGTAGAGTCCAGGGACAAATATGGGAAACCTTTACCGTTCAAAAATTAGCCACCGCTTACGATCAGATTTTTGATGCATTGATTGAAGATACCGAGTTACAGAAATTTTCGCAGAAAATGGCAGAAAAATTTCATTTGGGCGACAAGTCAAGCGGACGACAAATTGCGGGACATATTGAAGAACATTTGCTCCGTGAGTTTGTAAAAGGAATTCATGACTCTCGTATTCGCGGGAATCCTGGCATGGTGCAGAATGCAATGGCAACTACCGCTATTGCACTGGATAATGGAGAGGAAACCACAGAGCTCCTGGACTGGTTATTTGAACCCGATGGAGGAAAATTTCCTGAAATACTGGTAGACGGTCTTTCACGCGACGGGTTCGGACATGAAGGCGGGTTAGGATATGCAAGTATCCCGACCAGAACCTCCTTTACCACCGCCAAACTTCTCATGGACTACCCTCGCTACCAACGCAATAACCTTTTTCAAGAGTTTCCAAAATTACGTAACGCTTTAACTGCCGGACAAAATGTAACGGTGTCCAACGGGGCAATCCTCCACTGGGGAGATGGCGGAAAAGCAATGCGCATCAGTGAATTTGGTTATCCTATGCCGATAGAAATGGCATTACTTGGATTTCAGCTTTCCAATGGTGAACCAAAATCTGTTCGTGAACTTTTTAATTCTTCCCATGGATCCGCAGATAAAATTCCCGGAAATATTTATGCAGAAGATCCGGAACAGGAACGCCAGGTTGCAGCTCAGGCAATTAAAGAACTCCCTCCCATCATCCCGCAAAGTTTTAATTCGGGAGGCATCGGTTTCGCTGTGCTTCAGGCACCCTCTCGCGAAAATGCACGCATGGTCGCACTGAATTATGGCCCCATGGGTTGGGGACATGGCAACCAGGACCGTCTGGGTTTACATCTCATTGATCGAGATGCTTACATGGCAACCGATCTTGGCTACCCCACTCTCACCGGCGCGTATCCTCCCCGTATCGGCTGGACTTCTCATGCAGTCAGCCATAATACGGTAATGGTAAATGACAAGGCAATGGCCACCCGTTCCACTTTTTCCGGAAAGGCGCGACTTTTTGTAGATGCAGGCCCGGTTCGAATGATGGATATTGATTCCGCAGGACGCAGGGTCATGCAAGGGAAAGAACATTTCAGAATCCAGGAAGAAAGAAAATTTGTTCCAACTATTTCTACTCCACACCCTCTTTATCCTGATGTCACAACGTATCGACGTTGTGTGGTGATGGTAGATGTCGATCCGATGAATTCTTATTATATCGACCTGTTTTGGGTACGAGGAGGAAAGTCCCATCGGCTTATTCAAAACGGTGGTGGACATATGGTGACCAGCAATCTGCAGACCTGGAAAAAACAAGCGAAAGGAACTGCTGCCGGGGAAGATGTCGCATTCGGAGAATTCTATGATGGTCCATCTAACTGGGATTACAGAGGAAGCGGGTTAATGTTTCTCCAAAATGTAGAACGAACTTTTTCTCCTGAACCCTCATTCTGGGTAGAATGGCAAATTGCTCCCCCTTATAATAACGCTAAAGATCTCCGCTTCCGTGTCCATACGCTCTCCCCTGTTGATGAAGCCCTGTTGGCAGATGGTGAAGCACCCTCACGTGGTCCCATCCTCCGATACCTCCATCGCACGATCAAAGGCGAAAACCTGAAAACACAATTTGTCAGTGTGCTGGAACCATATGAGAAATCCCCCTTCATCCAGTCTACCAGGGTTTTAGGAACATCCCATGATGCCAATCAGTTCGCGGTCGCTCTGGAAGTGACGCTTACAGATGGGCGTAAGGATATTATTTTAGTGACAGAAAATGGAGAGCCTTTTGAAGCCGCCGGATGGGAACTCCAGGGCCGCGCAGCATGGGCCAGATTACATCCCGATGGATCATTAGCAGAAACGACATTGATCGAAGCCGCCCATTTTAAAACTCCAAACACTACCCAGACTCTCGAACCCGCAGCCTATCGCGGAGTCATTACCAATATCAATGATTCCGATTCACAAAACGTTTTGCTTAAGACGGATCTCGAAAACCCACCGGAATCGTTAGTTGGAAAAACCATTATCATCGCAAACCAGCAACGCGCAGATGCAAGTTATCCGATCATCGGCATTACCAAATCCGGTGAACTCAACATCGGCCCCGCTGCACTCGCTGAACACCA
This sequence comes from uncultured Chthoniobacterales bacterium, assembly GCA_934667795.1. Taxonomy (GTDB): domain Bacteria; phylum Verrucomicrobiota; class Verrucomicrobiia; order Chthoniobacterales; family CAKUMP01; genus CAKUMP01. The sequence continues at coordinate 2,341 of CAKUMP010000347.1, forward strand.
TGTCGATCTGAATGATTATTCAAAAGGAATTATCCGCAATATCGCAGTCAACGATCCGTTCTCTATCGCAAATTCTCACTATCAGAAAATCTCTTCCTCTTCGGATGATTAATCAATGTCACTGGGAGCGCCGACGTCCCCGTCGGCAGACTTTGGAGTGCGACGGTTCCCGCCGCTTTGGATTGAGCGAAAGG
>CAKUMP010000348.1 GCA_934667795.1 uncultured Chthoniobacterales bacterium
GTCGGCAGCGTGTAATATGAATAAAATTCATAAAAAACCGACAATGCCTGATTTTATTTCATTAAAATTCATCCGGTTCTTCCAACTCGATCTGGAAGAGGGAATTAAGAGAATCGGTCGGGAGGTTGAGCTGGTGAGGAGACGCAGGCTGGTTGGGATCTGCGGTTGCTGACGCCGTGATCAATTCTTCGGGATGGACTTGTCGTAGAGCGAAGAACAAGGCTGGGTCTTGATCGAACATGGGCGCGAGCGCGTAGAGAATCGCGGCGGAATGTTCACAGATATCGGCATATTCCGGACAATTACAACAGGGGATAATCTCGTGTGGCTGTGGGAAGAGTCCGTTTTCGGGATCGGTCAGGAGCGTGAGGATCGAGGGGGGAATGGTCCCGTTCAGGAGGTCTAATACCGATGTCACCTGGCCCTGACACAACTGGAGGAAATGGTTCCATGCCTGTTGAGGGAGTGGGTGAATCGTGAGTGTCTGTTCGTAAAGGTCATCGCTGGAAGTAAGCGCATGGATATGGGGAGGAGAAATCGCGAGATGATGAATCGCGCCGGAACGATAGAGTTTGCGTCCACGCGGGAAAAGTGCCAGATAGGGGGAAAGGGTGGCGATATGTTTGGCCCAGGCATTTCCCCAGAAAGTCGTCGTGATTTTTGTACGATGCGCCGGCGGTGGAGGAGGAGAAAGCGGCGTCGTATCCTGAGCCAGAGCGTGAAGCTTTTTCTGGATACGGGCTTGTAAATCTTCAGTGGGCTCATTCCTGGTCATGGGAAGAAGCATGGGATTGAAGCTGGAAGAAGTCGAGAAGATCCTTATTGGACATCGAATGGAAGTCCGGAAGTGCGGAATCTATTGGCGCAAGGATATTTTGAGCAGTAGAAAATTTTTGTGTCAGGAGGGAGTCAATTTTTTCTTCCAGTGTTCCAGTCGTGACAAATTTATGAACAAGGACCGGGCGGGATTGTCCGATACGAAAAGCGCGATCGGTCGCCTGGTTTTCGATAGCGGGGTTCCACCATCGGTCGAAATGGATCACATGAGTGGCGGCGGTGAGATTGAGTCCGGTACCACCTGCTTTCAGGGAGAGAATAAAAAAGGGCGGACTATTTCCCTGTGGGTTTTGAAACTGTTCGACGAGTTGTTGGCGTTGGTTGGTGGGTGTGCTGCCGTGAAGGATGAGTCCATGGTGTTGGAAAACGGGAGCCAGTGTGGCCTCCAGAGGGGATGTCAGCTCTTTGTAAGCTGTAAAAATCAGTGCCTTTTCGCCACGGGCAGAAATTTCCTGACAAATTTCGATTAAGCGAAGGAATTTTGCGCTGTGTTTGGGGAGAAAATTTCCGGTTTTGGTGAGTTGGTCCGGGTGGTTGCAGATTTGTTTAAATCGCGAAAGATAGACCAACAGGAGGGCGCTACGGTTTTCTTTGGAGGTGTGATTTAATTCCTGCGCGAGCGATTGGAGAGTGGCTTTATAGAGCCTTGCCTGAACGGGGGAAAGTCCGCAATAGACTTTCATTTCTGTTTTTGGAGGGAGATCGGAAATGATACTGCGATCGGTTTTTAATCGGCGCAACAGGAACGGGGAAATGAGTCTGCGTAAAGAAGCAAAATCAGGAGAAGGCGAAGCATTTTGTGTCTGGAGAAAAGATTTGAAGGAAGCGAGTGGCCCGAGGAGTTCGGGGTTGAGGAAATGAAAAAGCGACCACAGATCGAAAAGATTGTTTTCAATAGGCGTCCCCGTGAGCGCCAGACGTGCGGAACCGGATAGCTGAAAAATGGTCTGAGAAATTTTTGTGTGCGGGTTTTTAATCGTCTGTGCTTCGTCCAGAATGATCCAGTTCCATGGCGTGTTCTGGAGAGTGGGCAGGCGAGGGAGCATACCATAAGTGGTGATGATAAGGTCGTAGGAGGCGAGATCAGCAGATGCGGAGTTCGTTTTTTTAAAAAGAGAAGAAAAGGAAGAAGAAGAGGGGTGAAGGACCGTGTATTTTAAAGCAGGAGCAAAATTCCGGATTTCCTGCTGCCAGTTGCCTAGAAGGGAAGCAGGGAGGACGATCAGATTGGGCGCATGGGAAGAATTGGCATTTTTTTGCTGAAATTCTTTCAGGCGCAACAGACAGGCAAGAACCTGGATCGTTTTCCCGAGCCCCATATCGTCGGCGAGGCAGGCACCCAGTTGTTTTTGAAGCCGTGACCAAAGCCAGTTAAGGCCATCTAACTGGTAAGGACGCAGTTTGACGTCTCGCGGGAGCGTATTGGGCGGTGGGAGTGATGGTGGAGAAACTAATTCTTGAAGGCAATTTTTTAAATGGCTTCCCGGCAGGGTGGTGCTCCATTCTGTATCGGGTGGGGTGGGGGTGGAAGAAGCAGGCAGTTTGATTCCGGCCAGGAGACGTAATGCCTGCAGAAGGGGGATTTTTTCCTGGTTTTGAAAATAGCGAAAATACTGGAGTGCCTGTTTGAGTTTTGCGCGATCAATTTCTATCCATTCGTGTTTGAACAGGACAAGTC
>CAKUMP010000349.1 GCA_934667795.1 uncultured Chthoniobacterales bacterium
CTTCACCTCACGTTCCCCTGACCTCATACGTTTCACGCAAAGATCGCGAAGGCCGCAGAGAATTTTAACCACGAATGAACACGAATGAACACAAATGAGTATTTTTGGTTTTTATGGATGATGCGTTTGGGGAAGAGATTCACGCAAAAGAAATTTATAAAAATTCCGGAATTCTTCGTGTCTTTGCGCCTTCGTGTGAGATCATTCTTCCAACGCGTACTATCACACTTTTCTTTGCCTTACCCCATTTTAAAATAAATTCTAAACAAATCCTTTGCGACCCTGGCGCCCTTTGCGTGAAAAATTTTCTTCAGCCGACGGTGACGTTGCTGCTCTCTGCGCGATGATGTGTCAAGCTATCATGGCGCCTTACAATGGTCTGGATTGAACTTCACCATCTTTAAATCGGGTCACGACTGTTTTTTCGGCCAGCATTTCTTTTTTTGTCCTGAGAAGTTTTCCATCTGGTGAAAGTGTGAGTGTGAACCCTCTATCCAAAGCGCTTTGCGGGCCTAATAAGGTGACTCGCTCCCGATATCGCGCCACTTTTTCCTCTTGCCTTTTCAACTCCTGACAGACCTCGCGATTCAAACGGTTTTGCAAGGTATTTAACTGATATTTTGCCTGTTCCAGTTTTTGTTCTGGACGACATCCCTGAAGTTTTAATTCCAGACGATGAATCCTCTCCTGCCATTCATTTAAAAGAGTCTGCCTTGCATCTATAAATCGCTCTTCAAGGTAGGACAAATCCTGTATCTTCCTCTCCAGATAACGCTCTATCAGCCTGTTCAAGCCCTCTCCCGAATATCGGGATAACTCCGATTTTCCCAGTTGAATCCGCTGCGAAACAAATCCTGTCATTCGTCTGCGTAACGTTTCCAGTTGCCGATTAAAATCCGCTTGTTCCATCGAAGCCATTTCTGCCGCAGCACTTGGTGTTGCAGCCCGCAAGTCAGCCACCATATCCGCAATGGTAAAATCAATTTCATGGCCGACGGCCGAAATCACAGGTAAGACCGATGCCGCAATCGCGCGCGCCACCACCTCTTCATTAAATGCCCACAAATCCTCCAGACTACCGCCACCACGTCCGACAATCAAAACATCTACTTGTTTTTGGAGATTCTTATTAAAAAAATCGATCGCTTCTGCGACTTCTTCTGCAGCGCCTTTCCCCTGAACTTTCACCGGGAACACCAGCAAGCGGATCCAAGGAGAGCGGCGTTCAAACACCTGAAAAAGGTCTCTGATAGCTGCGCTTGTAGGAGAAGTTACGAGGCCAATTACCTGTGGGAATTCCGGAATTTTCTTTTTCCGCTCCGTCGCAAATAGCCCTTCAGCCGCTAGCTTGCGTTTCAGTTCTTCAAACTTTGCCTGTAAAGCGCCAACCCCTTCTTCCTGGAGCAATTGTACCTGCAATTGATATTTCCCATGAGGAGGATAAACGGTAATACGGCCCATGGCGCGAACCTTCATTCCATCCCGGAAATCCTGCATATTTTGCCTGGCAGCACTCCCCCTGAACATCACACAGGCTAACTGTGCGTTTTCATCTTTTAACGTAAAATAACAATGTCCGGAACTTTGTCGGCGAAAATTGCTGATTTCTCCTTCCACCCATAGTTCAGCAAACTCGCCTTCCAGCATCTCCTGGATTTGCCATGTCAAATCCCCGACCGTAAAAACTTTTTCCTCCATCCGGAATTAACTCAATTTTAATAAAATTTTCCCGCTACGACCAGATTCCGATGCCGCTTTTACCGCATCTGCCACCTGGTCGATTCCATATTCTGCCGCAACCGGAACCACAATTTCCTTTTTTAAAATCATCTCTTCCAGTTCCCGAAACATTTTCTCTATTTCTGCTTTCGGACTTTCAGCAAACCATCGGGAAACCCAAAACCCACGGAAAGAAATATTTTGAAAAATCAAAAAACGATTCGGGATCTTGACCGGTGCTAACCCCATAGCACCATAGGTCACATGCGTGCTTTCATCTTTCAATAAAGAAGCCACCCCGAGTGCACTTTCTCCCCCTACTGCATTTAACCCAAGCGATGCTCTGACATCAGGATTTGCTTTTGCAAATGCCGATACACTGTCCCGATTGTCCAACAACACATGATCGCCCCCTAATGCCTGAAGCTCGTCTATTAACTCTGCTCTCCGTACCAGATTAATCGTACGAAGTCCCATGCGTTTAGCAATCTTGATCACGGCACGTCCCACACCACTATTGGACGCATTTTGAACGATCCAATCCCCCTCTTGTAAATTTTCGAAATCATGCAGCATTCGCCACGCAGTGGGTGGATTTATGCGCAGCATACTTGCCTGCTGTGAGTCTATTTCCCGGCTCAATAAAATCCCGAGATCTTCAGACAATAGCACCTGTTCCCTCCAGGATGAGACACCGTATGGCAAAAGCACCTTGTCGCCCGGTTGATACTGCTGAACTTTTTCTCCTGCCTCTATCACCTCTCCGACCCCTTCTGCTC
>CAKUMP010000350.1 GCA_934667795.1 uncultured Chthoniobacterales bacterium
GGTCAGGAAACCATTTTTCTCCGAATTCCTCACATAACTGATGGATTTTTTCCGGGGTATCGAGTTTCATCGCTTCTTCGACAAGCGCCTGGCAACTTGCTAATTCTACGGAACGGATGGCCAGCTTCACACTGGGTACCAGTGCTGCACCGGTGCTCATTTCATCCACGCCTAATCCTAAAAGCAAGGGAGCAAAGAGTGGCTCTGCGGCAATTTCTCCACAGACTCCCACCCATTTTCCAGCAGCATGCGCGTGCTGCACCACCAGTTGAATTAAACGTAAAATCGCCGGATGCGTAGGCGTGTATAAATTCGCAATTTTTTCATTCAAACGATCCACCGCAATCGTGTACTGGATCAAATCATTGGTTCCAATACTTAAAAAATCCACTTCCTGGACTAAAAGGTCTGCCGTCAATGCTGCACTGGGAATTTCAATCATCGTTCCCACCTGCATTTCCTCATCAAAAGGAATCCCTTCCGCCCGTAATTCCTGGCGGCATTCTTCCAGAAATTGATTTGCCGCTTTTAACTCGTCCAACCCCGAAATCATGGGATATAACAGCCCCACCTTTCCATGTGCGGAAGCTCGCAAAATCGCCCGTAACTGGGGCTTGAAAATATGCGGATTTTCCAGACAAAACCGAATCGCGCGCCACCCCAGAAAAGGGTTTTTTTCATCCTCCTGCTGATGAATACTCGTCACAAATTTGTCCCCCCCTGTATCCAGGGTCCGGATAATCACCATATGCGGAGCCACTGTTTCTACAATTTCACGATAATTGAGATATTGCGCGTTTTCATCCGGCGGCTCCGGTTTGTTAAAATAAAAGAACTCTGTTCGATACAGTCCGATCCCCTCTGCCCCAACCTCCTCCACCGTTCCCAGATCATCAGGCAATTCGATGTTCGCGCTCAGCGTAATCCTTTTCTCATCTTTCGTAATGGCAGGCTGTTTCTGAATCGCTTTCAGTCGCCCTTCAATCAATTCCTTACGCTCTTCAATATTATCATATTCCGCCAGAGTTTCCTTAGTCGGATTAATAATTAAAGTCCCTGAATATCCATCTAAAAGAACGCGGTCCCCCGTCACGACTTTTTCCTGGAGAGAATGGAGTCCGACGACCGCGGGTAAATTCAAGGATGCGGCCATGATCGCCGTATGGGACGTTTTGCTTCCTACCTCTGTTGCAAAGCCGAGGACCAGAGTGCGGTTCATCGTAGCGGTATCGGAGGGGGTAAGATTATGGGAAATAATAATATGGGGCTGATCGGGCATAATCACTTCCCGATGTTCTTTGCCCTGGAGGTTGCGGATCACGCGGCGGGTTACATCCACCACATCCATGGCGCGTTCGCGCAAATAGAGGTCATCCAGCTCTTTCAATGTTTTCACATAGCGATCTGCGACCTTATGAAAAATGTGTTCTACATTCCACTGCTCCTGTTCCAGCGAGCGCAGCACCTCATCGATCAGAGTGCGGTCTTCCACCACCAGCAAATGGGCATCAAAAATCCCGGCATCGCGTGCGCCAATAGCATCGGCAATTTTGCATAGCATCTCCAGAATCTGGGAGCGTGTTGCCACCAGAGCAGCTTCGAAGCGTGCAATTTCCTGGGGGATTTGTTCCGCGTCCACTTTATAAGCAGCAGGTTCCTCCTCCTCAAGACTATGCAACGCCGCGACTCCATGCACGATACCAGGAGACACTCCAATCCCCTTCAGTCTTAACTCATTTGAAGTACGGGCATGAGACATCATTATGTTTTTTTAAAACACCTCAAAACATGGAAACATGGACTGCAGCATCCTGGCTTGGGGTTTACTCCTCGCCAAAACGTCGCTGAATCAGATCTTCAATTGCATCCAGAGCTTTTTCTGCATCTGCCCCTTCAGCAGAAACCAGCAGCTTGGAGCCATATCCGGCTGCAAGCATCATCAGCCCCATAATGCTTTTCCCATTCACTTCCTCCCCATCCTTTTCCACCCAGATTTCTGCTTTGTGCTGGTTCGACACCTTCACAAACATCGCGGCTGGCCGCGCATGCAATCCAAGCTTGTTCAGAACAGTAACCTCTCGGGTCAAACGCTGACCCTCCCCAGAATTAGACTTTCGACTTAGTAGGCCCATTAACGCGGCTTTTTCCTTTCCATTATCTCCAAAAGTTTCTTGTTAAATTCCAATGCACTATTCTGTCCCTGGCTTTTCAGTTTCTCGTCCAGCGCGGCAACTTCTACCAGCCGTGCGAGATCCCGACCAACCCGAACAGGAATCGTCACATGTGGAATTTTTATATCCAAAATTTCGATATATTCTTGTTCTAGCCCAATTCTATCAACTTCTTCCAGCTCTTGCCAATCTTTTAGTGTTACCAATAGATCTAACTTTTTTTCCAGCCGGATGCTCCCCGCCCCAAAAACCGCTGCCACATTGATAATTCCTATCCCTCTCACCTCCATGTGATAACGCGTCAAATCAGGTGCTGTTC
>CAKUMP010000351.1 GCA_934667795.1 uncultured Chthoniobacterales bacterium
CCGAATCCGCCGTCACTTTGTCCCCCACATTCACGTACGCCGGCGATTCCGGTGACGGTGCCGAATAAAATGTCCCCACCATCGGCGAGTCAATCGTCTTCCCGGATGCCACTTCTTCCGGTTGCGCCACAGGCTTGTTCTCCGCAACTCCCGCACTCACCGGCACACTCGCTGCCGCTACAGGCAATGCCGCCACGCCCGCGTCTCTCACAATGACTTGCCCTTCCTGATTCTTTTTCAACGTCAGCTTGAAGCCCTCGTTCTCAATCTTGAAAACCGCCAAATCATTCTTCTTCATCAAATCAATGATCGCCCTAATCTCTTTTATATCCACTTTCTCATCCTCCTGTTTCGTTGCTTTTCCCGGAAATCCTAATTCTCTCCATCCTCATCCGTCAAGCGTAGCCACGCATTTCCTCCATTAGTTTTACGTAAAACTTGTGATTTTTTTGTAAAAAGAAGGAAAATTGGACGTTTTGGATCACCCTTACAGGGTTCATTCTGTTATTTCGTTTGGCCGGAGACCTTACTTCAAACCTGGGGCGATTGCCCCAGGCGGACATAGGTTGCCCTTTCAAGGAACATTCTCCTGACTTGCTTTTTAAAACATTAAAAAACAAGTCGGGACATGATTGACAGAAATCAAAAAAAGGCAGGTGAACCGGGAGTCCACCTGCCCTTTAAGTTTACATTTTATTCAGCGGATTTTTTATTACGAGCACTGAAAGCAGCGATAGCGGCTGCGCCAAAGAAGAGCAGTGAGGCCGAAGCTTCCGGGATCACTTCGAAGGTGCTGAATCTGGCAGGATACGTTCCTGCATAATAGTGAAACCCAATAGCACCCGGCTGAGCGTAAGCGTCTGCAATTTCCTGTCCTGCAACCTGAGAAAGGACGACATTTCCTGTCGTGGCCACTACATCTCCGGTGGAAGAAAGTAAGTTCAAAGTAAAACTGGGATCAGTTCCGCCTCCCTGGAGCAACTGGACAAAAAAGGAAGTTTGTCCACCGAGAGTTTCGGTCGTAATCGCGGTTTCATCATAAAACGCAGTTCCGGAATTTGTGGGTCCTGATGTATCCGTAATATTTGCACCATAACGAAGCGTTAAAGCCACACTGTTTTCTCCAATAACACGAGCCATTCCATAAATACCAAGGTTGGTATCGGTTTGAATACGTGTATAAATGCCAACTCCTCCTGATGCCCCGTTCCGCTGAGAAGGCGTCACATACCCCACCTCGATGGTTTCATTCAAATAATGCGTATTTCCGCTATTATAGCGTCCATCCACATCTCCATTAACCGCTCCGAATACAGAACGAATACTGGAGCCACCTAAAACTCCGTTTGAATACGCATTTGAAAAATTTCCACCTGAGCTACGATAAAAGTTTGCATCGAAGTTTGCTTGTCGCGATGCCAGATCCCCAGACGTAAAGTCCAGTAGGACTTGGCCATGGAGTTGAAAAGTCGCTGGTAAAACAAGCGCCGCCAATAATAGAAGGGTTTTTTTCATAATATTAATATTTGGATTTTGAATGAGAGTTATTAAGGTTCATAAATTTCGATTTCATGCAGAGAAAGTGTATTTTTGCCTTTATCTAAAGCTTCAAAGAGGATTCGTAGTTGTCTCGTAGGTTCGCCTTCGATCAGAGTCATTTCCCATTCCGGCTCGCTTGTTCTTTTATGAAAACTGCCTGCCGCTTCCCAGCCGGCAGATGTCAGGCGTTCGACTTTTCCTACTCTTACATTTGTCCCGATGAAACGAATGGATGCCGGGTTACGTGGAGCGTTGAAATGAAAGACGACACCGACTCCGGATTTAAAATCGCCTCGTTCAAAGCCATATCCACGTGGGTCTTTCATTCCATCTGTAATTGCGATCAGACCCGGCTCCGAACGGGGAGGAATTTCAATCCCTTTTACTTTGGTTCCGGTGGAAAAATGGGCAATGTTGCCCGGTACTACACTATTTTCAATAAGTACCTTTTCTCTTGCTTCCACCGCATTCCAATCCGCCTCTGCCGGGAATGCAAATTCCTCATTTGCAAGAATAACCGATTCATAGGGACGCATTTTCAAGGTAATGCGATCACTGCCCCCCTTATGCACCCGGGTATTGCCCAGTTCCTTCCAGTTGGCAGCATCAGCAAACCGTGTATCCACCACTGTAATTTCACGTTCTTCCCAGCGTGCGTTCAGGACCATCACCACATTGGATTTCCCCTGTTGAAACCATGCCCCTTCGATTTCTTCACCTAAAGAAAGAACTTCTCGTGTTCCTTCTGTCAAAATTGGGAAAAGGGCAAAATATTCTTTTGAAAGATATCCCAGACTGCTTTGAATTCCGGGACAATCCCAGTACGCCTGTTCCCGATACCAGGTGAATCCGGTCACCCCGTGGATCATAGCGTTCACCTGTTGGCTGCGCATATCCAGTGCTGAAGGAGGACGGCTTCCCACGACCCGATGAAACCAGAATGCTTC
>CAKUMP010000352.1 GCA_934667795.1 uncultured Chthoniobacterales bacterium
ATAAAGTACCTTATCCCTAACTAACAAATCGTTCATACAATGAGCCACCCTTATCACACTGAGTTAGACCGCGGTATTATCGCACGTTATCGCGAATTTTTGCCCGTTTCTGCTGCTACACCTGTCATTTCGTTAAACGAAGGATCCACTCCCCTAGTGCACTCTCCCAAGCTGTCTGAAAAAGTCGGGCGCGGGGCAAAAGTTTTTTTAAAATATGAAGGGTTAAATCCAACCGGTTCTTTCAAGGATCGGGGGATGACCATGGCCATTTCCAAAGCGGCAGAAGACGGAGCCAAAGCGGTCGTATGTGCATCCACCGGCAACACCTCTGCCGCTGCTGCTGCCTATGCTGCACGTGCCGGAATGCAATGTCTCGTCCTTCTGCCCTCCGGGAAAATCGCAAAAGGAAAATTAGCCCAGGCATTTATGTATGGCGCAACCGTCGTCGCTATCCGTGGGAATTTTGATGACGCCCTCCGCCTGGTCCGCGAAATCGGGACTTACGGGAAATTTGCGGTAGTAAACTCCATTAACCCGTATCGTTTACAAGGACAGAAAACGGCTTCTTTTGAAATTGTCGATTCTCTCGGAGACGCACCCGATATGCATATTCTTCCTGTAGGAAACGCAGGAAACATCAGTGCGTACTGGATCGGGTATCAGGAATTTCATCAGGCAAAAAAATCCAAAAAAATCCCACGCATGATCGGGTTTCAAGCCGAAGGCGCCGCACCGCTTTTTCACAAACGCATCATTGCGGAGCCGGAAACCATCGCAACCGCCATCCGGATCGGGAATCCTGCAAGTTGGGAACTCGCCGAAAATGCTATCCGGGAATCCCAGGGGAAAATCGATATCGTCACCGACCAGGAAATCATCCAGGCCCAGCGCTGGCTCGCTTCCCAGGAAGGCATCTTTGTAGAACCCGCCAGCGCCGCCTCCATTGCCGGACTCCTGAAACTGATCCACCTGTCCGAACGCACCACTGAAACTACCGACAACTCCACTCGCCTTTTCCCAGACAACGCCACCATCGTTTGTACTGTCACTGGCCACGGACTCAAAGACCCGGACATCATCAATCAACACGACTTTGCCCCCATCGAAATCGAAGCCTCCTCCGAAGCCATCCTGAAAGTCCTTGTATAATTCAGGAGTGCGGTGACACGTCACCCTTTTGAAGTTTGGACATTTGAATGGCTCTGTCCCTAATGGAACGTTCGCTTGAAAAAGAAAAATGCGCCCTGAAAGGGCAACCTATGTCAGACCAGGGCAACGCCCTAGGTCTGGTACGAAGAGAGAAATAAACCCTGTAAGGGTGGTCTAAAACGTGATTTTCTCTTGCCTGGCAACGACGCGCTTACCCGCTTTGCCCTTAATGGAACGCTTTAATCGATCTACAAACCGTTTTAACGATCCCTGTAAATCTAAATTGTCCTACGCAGGTCGCCCTAATAAGCGTAGTTCGTTCAAACAAACATGATTAGAAAGGGTTAAGTTTAAGTACCCCCCAATTACGGGAGATAATAACATAATACCTCGTAATTTTCAACACTTTCTTCTAAAAAATTAAGATTTGATATACGGAGTTCCTTACCGCTTTGCTTCAAACGATGATGGAATTGGAATACGCTTTATGTAATCGCTCGCTTTTCCGAACAAATTAGAGAAAGTGATGACGTGAGTCTATATATTTGTCTGGTTTTATTTTCGGCTTCTGAGTAAACGGCGGATCAAAGATGGACGTCGCATAGCTCCAATAACCAAAGTGATCACGAGCACATCTTCGTGGTAACGGTAAAAGAGAAAATAGGGAAAGGGTTGAAGAAGTATCTTTCTAAAGTCTGAATAAACGACCCGATGAATTTCTCCAGATTCCAATATGTGTGGGATATATAAGTAAAACACTTGGATGAGCCGTTCTCCCAATCCAGGATAGCCATGTGCATCATACCAATCCGCCGCTTGAGCGATGTCATCGGCTACTTCTGGAAGAATTCTGAAATCCTTCATGCACGAAGCGTGTGAAGGCGTTTTTTAAACTCTTCAAGAGTAAGTGCCGAAGATGGATTGCTCAGAAATCGCTTCCACCGTGCATCCAAAAGCTGTTTTTCCTCTGAAGTGACCTCAAGTGAATCTGCTTGATGCGCTACTTCTATCCAGAGTTCATCCAAAAGCTGTAACTTCTCACGTGCGGAAAGTGCTTGAACTTGTGGAAAATCAGCGAGAGCCATAAAAGAAAAATAACATAAAAATCGTGGAGAACAAGGTAATTCAGGAGTGCGCTGACATGTCGTCCGGCCGATCCATATACCCGTAGATTTTTTAATATTACCTTCCACGCTGGAGTTTGGACATTTGAATTGCTCAGACTTTCCCCACCACACGGGAAGAATTTGGAGTGCGGGGCTCTGCACCGCTTTGGTTCGAACGACGTTTGAGTTTC
>CAKUMP010000353.1 GCA_934667795.1 uncultured Chthoniobacterales bacterium
GTATAGCTTTTTGCTTCGACAGGAAATTTGCGAACAATCTTATAAATATCTGCGCTATCACTCGAAGAAATATGTTCCCACGTCACCTCAGAAATGTTTGAAGCATGTCCGCACGTTATGCTCCCTGTTGTCTTAAACTCACCAGTGCAACCATTGTTTTCTCCACTCTGAATATTATTTATAAATATCTCAGTTTCTGGATATAAACGCATCTCGTCAGCGATTGCGGAGAAGCTCTGGATTAAACAACCCACCAGAATAAAGGTCCGTGTTTTCATAGCGAGATGCAGCATTTTTGTGACATTATTCATTTTCCTCCAGTTCGAGTGCTTCACTTAAAAGTCTCAGAAGATAATAAACGATGGTGCTCTTTTGTTTCAAGGCCTTTATGTCTGGCAATGGGATGAATCGTCGTTTTAGAGAACCCTTACAGGGTTCATCCGGAGTATGCGCGAGCTCTCCTGGGAGCGCTGACGTCCTCGTCGGCAGACTCTTCTTGCCGGGTCCGCCGACGTCCCCGTCGGCTGGGCTTCTTACTGGGTTCGTTAACGCCAGCAGCAGGTCTTGCGTATGACTATCGTGCCAGGCGATAATCCCCTCCCATCCAAAGCGGCGGGAACCGCCGCACTCCAAATTCCTACATTTTTTCCTCGATTCGAAATACGTGGGCAACTCGCATGGCGGGGTTCAATTCCACATAATTCCGACGCCCTTTCCATAAAAAGCGTTCGTCGGTTAACAGATCATGCACCCAGTACTCCTGGTCTTCCTGTAAATCAAACCGCTCCAGCGGAACTTCCACCATCCCTGACTGAAGCTGCTCAGGTTCCAGGTTCACTATCACGTAGATTCGATTCAGCCCTTCCTCTTGCTCCCCAACCTTACTGTAGTTTAACATCTGATCATTATCCGCATGATGAAACTGCAGGTTTTTAAACGTCTGAAATGCTCCATTTTCTGAACGCACGCGATTGATTCGGGCAATTTCCGCTTTGATATTTCCCGGTGCATTCCAGTCCCTTGCTTTAAACTGGTATTTTTCAGAATTTAAATATTCTTCCTTCCCCTCTACCGGCTCGTTTTCACACAATTCGAAACCACTATAAATTCCATACGTTCCCGACAATGTCGCAGCCAGCAAATACCGGGATAAAAACGCATTTCTTCCTGCTCGTTGAAGCCCATATGGTAAAATATCCGGAGTATTCGGCCAAAGATTCGGGCGAAAATACTCCTGCATCCCGGATTGTGTCAGTTCTTCAAAATATTCTATCAACTCCCAGCGCTGTGTCCGCCAGGTAAAATACGTGTACGACTGCGTAAACCCGACCTTTGCCAGTACTCGCATCATTTTGGGGCGCGTAAATGCTTCTGACAAGAAAATGACATCCGGGAATTTTTTCTGAACTTTTCTAATCAGATATTCCCAAAATGCCACGGGTTTCGTGTGCGGGTTATCTACCCGAAAAATCCGGACATTTTTCCGGCACCAGAACAAAATGATATCCACCATTTCTTCCCATAAATTCTGCCAGTCCGGGTTGTGAAAATTCAGGGGATAAACATCCTCGTATTTTTTAGGAGGATTTTCCGCATATTTAATCGTGCCATCGGGGCGATGAAAAAACCAATCCGGATATTCCTTCACATACGGATGGTCCGGAGAGCAATTTATCGCAAAATCCAAAGCCACCTCCATCCCGCGCTTACGAATTTCTTTCACAAGCCATTCAAAATCTTTCATCGTCCCCAATTCCGGCTCCACCTCCTTATGCCCACCAAACTCAGAGCCAATCGCATACGGCACCCCCGGATCGCCAGGCTCCGATGTCAATGCGTTGTTTTTCCCTTTCCTTTTCGTAACCCCAATCGGATGAATCGGCGGAAAATAAATCACATCAAATCCCATCGCTTTCGCATCGTCCACGCGCTCCACACAATCCCGAAACTTAGACCCCCGATCCCCATGCCCTTCCGCAGATCGCGGGAAAAATTCATACCATGCTGCAAATTCTGCTTCTTTTCGATCCACCCGGATCGTTAAAAACGGACGATATTCTGTTGCAGAGCTGCGGTCTGACCAGCGGGCCATACGGTCTTGAATCTCTGCACCTTGTTCTCCTTGCAACAATTCGAACACTGCTTCAGGTGAAACTTTCCGAATCTGTTCCGCGACGCTCAACAAGGGGACACAATCACCGGAACCTCGTGCCCGTTCACCTGCTGTTTCCACAATTGCAGCGCCCTCCAGCATTTCGCTCCATAAATCCTGTACCCCGGCCTGGAATTTCTGAAAAAACTCATGTCGCCAGGTTGCAAACACATCGGTCCAGGCTTCTATTGTGTACTCTTGGAATC
>CAKUMP010000354.1 GCA_934667795.1 uncultured Chthoniobacterales bacterium
AATGGTTCGTTAATCGTTACAGATTTCACCCCGGTACATTTATCTTCTCCGTCAAAGGCAACAATGCGATCCACCATCAAAAACGGGTAACGATGCGGAAGGATTTTCATGACATCCAGTACATCCAGCACGCCTTCTCCCTTGGGAATTGCACTGGGAGGAATCATCGATTCCATCCGTGCCTGTGCTTTAGCTAATGCTTTGGTCAGTTCCGCATTGGCGCCATGTCCGGGTTTCACTGCGATGACATGCCCTTTAATGCGGGTCCCCAGCAGAGCGATGTCGCCGATGATATCCAGAATTTTATGTCGGACAAATTCATCATCGAAACGCAATGCTTCCTTACTCATGATACTGGTTCCTTGCACCACCAGTGCATTTTCCAGGCTCCCGCCGCGAATCAGACCTTTATCCATCAGCGGTTTCACATCTTCATAATAAACAAATGTCCGGGCAGCAGCAATTTCCTTCTCGTAGGTTTCCGGAGTGATTTCAAGGCTCAAATACTGCGTAAATCTCCCCTCCGGCCCCACTTGCGTACAGGAAATTCTGAAACTGTTGTCCGGGACAACGGTCAAAATCGATCCGCTCTTGGTTTCGATCGTGACAGGTTCACGCACTTCAAAATACCGGCATGTCTGAGTTAGTTCCACAATCCCTGCCTGTTTGATCAACTCCACATAGGGCGCAGCACTGCCATCCGCAATCGGTGGCTCATTCGCATCCATCTCAATCAGCGCATTATCCACCCCCATGCCCACTAATGCCGACATAATATGCTCGCAAGTATGCACCTTCACGCTTCCTTCCATCAGTGTCGTCGCACGCTCCACCATCTTCACATTTCGAATGTGCACATCGATCGTCGGTTCATCCGGCAAATCACTTCGCTTGAATTTAAACCCATGATCTGCTGGCGCCGGGTGAATCGTTAAAATCACTTTCTCGCCCGTATGCAAACTCGTCCCTTGCATACTCGCAGATTTTTCCAATGTCCGTTGATATATATGTTTCGCTGACATGCTTTTGGCAAACTAGCACACCCGCTTATTTCTATGCAACCTTACTGATCAAGAATAATTTCCACTTTCTTCAGCTACCACAGAATAAACCCTGTAAGGATAAGCAAATCAGGAGCAAATAGGGATTTCCCCCCTTACATCATCCTTCAAAACCCGTGGTTATTCTTTTTTACGATTGATTTCCGTCTCTGTGTTTTTAATAATCAAAAAACCATCTTTTGTATCTCCTCACGGATTAAGGGTCAAAATCATGAAAACGTCATTATTACTTCTTCACCTCCATACGGCTTGCCAGTTTTCTTTTTTCCGGCAGTTTTTTTCTTTACGTTTGACCAGAATCCTCTGCCTTTTTCCTCTGTATTGCGCCTTGTTTTTTCTTCTGGCTTCCTGCGAAACCATTGATTCTGACAGCCCAACGACGGAGTTTTATGAAGTTCAGGCAGAAAGCACTCCACTATTTCGTCTTGGACCTGAGCAGTCCAGTGGTCCGGACCTGCAGTTACACCAGGGGACACTGGTTCGCTTCCTGAAGAAAAGTCTCGGTTATAGCCTGATCGAAATGGATAACGGCTGGACCGGGTGGGTTTCGTCCTCCGATATCACACCCGTGACCGATCTCGGCCCCGCAACCGGTCTCGGACCCGAATTTGATGCCATTGACCTGGGTCCTGCTGACAATGGTTTCTCCGACCCCCTCCCGACCGATGATCTGACCAATAATCCGGCCGTCACTATCGAGGAATCCGCACCCAGCGCCTCTGCGTCGTCCACACCTGTTCCAGAGGCCACACCGGAGCCAACGCCAGAATCCACGCCAGAGCCAACGTCCGCTTCTACTCCAACCCCCACTCCCGAGCCCAGCCCCACCGCCCAACCCGCCTTCCGGTATTAATGTAGGAGTGCGGACATTTGAATGGCTCTGACATGCCAGAGATTTTCCCCACTACACGGGAAGAATTTGGAGTGCGGGGCTCTGCACCGCTTTGGTTCGAACGACATATGAGTGTCGCCATGCAAAGGTTGTTCGTACATCCTATTCGCCAGGATACAAAGCGGCGGAAAACCGCCTCCCGGTAAAAAAGGTCGGCCGACGGGGACGTCGGCGCTCCCAGGGTGATCTAAACCGTGTTTTTCTCTTGACTTGCGATCACGCGCTTACCGCGTTGTCCTTAATTGACGCGTTATATTGAATGGACGCTACAGACCGTTTCTAACGAATCCCTGTGAATCTAAACTGTCGCAGGGCGTCCTAATAAGCGTAGTTCGTTCAAACGAACATGATTAGAAAGGGCTAAGTTTAAGTACCCCCCAATTATGGGGGATTATAACAT
>CAKUMP010000355.1 GCA_934667795.1 uncultured Chthoniobacterales bacterium
CTCAAAACCTGATTTTGACACGAACAGAAAAAGGGAAATTGTTTCTTCCTGATTCTCCGTTTCAATTTAATCTCAGCCATTCTCAAAACCTCCTCGTGCTGGCGGTTTCACATTCTCACCCTGTTGGGGTTGACCTGGAATCGTCATTCCGTCAAAGAAATTTTTCCCGTCTGGCAAAACGTTGGTTCTCCGCAGAAGAAGCGGATTGGATTACCCAGTCATCTGATCCGCAAACCATTCAGCAGAAGTTCCTTTCGATCTGGACACAAAAAGAAGCTTTCGCAAAGGCAACAGGAGAAGGACTGACTGGCAATATTCAGGACCTTCCCACTCTGCTTCAACCTCCACCCATCCATCACCAGCAAATCCAGCAAAACAAGACGCCTTTCCTGGTGTTTTCAAGCACTTACAAATGCCAGTTCACCTGGACCGCGATTCAACAACAATAAAATAACTCGGGGACTGTTTAAAGCTCTGTCCCTAATGGAACGTTCGAAGGGGTCTGTCCCTAATAAACATTCGAAGGGCTCTGTCCCTAATGGAACGCTGGGAGCGCCGACGTCCCCGTCGGCCAGGAAATTGTGGGAGCTGGTTTACACCTCTGTCCCTAATGAGATGCTAGCATATCAGAGATTTTCCCTACCACACGGGAAGAATTTGGAGTGCGGGGCTCTGCACCGCTTTGGTTCGAACGACGCTGGAGTTTCGCCACGCAAAGGTTCTTCGCACATCCCATCCGCTATGATCCAAAGCGGCGAAAACCGCCGCACTCCCAAAAAAAACGGGCGCACCGATTGTTACATCGATGCGCCCAGACAATAGCAGGCAATTCTTATTTCCTGGTAAGCACTTTCAATGCTTTTTGAACATTGCCAGGCCTGATAATCATCAACCCTTTTTTAGTACGGTACCCGCTCGTCATGTACGCGTACTCTACATTAATTTTAGCTTTGGCTAAACGTTCCGCAATACCGGCAAGGCTCCCCGGACGATTGTCAGATTCAATCATTAGAACCTCACTTTCCACAACCAATACATTATGTACTTCCAGCAAATGCACGGCTTTGTGGGTATCACTCACAACCATTCGGACTACTGCATGATCGACTGTGTCAGATACCGTCAGGGCCAGAATATTAATCTTTTCCTTTTCCAGGGCGCGACACATTCTGGCCATCGTTCCTGGCTTATTCTCTAAAAACACTGCCAATTGGATCACAATTTCCATTATTTAATCTCCGGGGTTAATTCGTTTCTTTTAGCCTCAGCAACCTCTTGGTCAACGACCAATCTTTATGATGCGGACTATCTCTTTACTTTCGCACAATCCGTGTAAAAATCGAGAGAGATTCGCACAAAGATGTCTTTAACAGCAAAAAACAATAGTTTTTTTTCACTCGGAGGGTGATTCCGAGGAATCCCCTCCGAGTTTTTGCATGCAAACTATTATTTCTGTTCGACTGCTGCTGTTTTTTCAGAAATTTCTGCCTGCTCTTCTGTTGCCGGGAGTGCAGCCACACGGGGTGCCACTTTCCAGAACAGAGACTCATACTTGGCCCAATCTGACAGAATTTCCCTGGCTTTTTCACTTTCAGTGGCTTCCAGATGTTTATAGATCCATTCTTTTACAAGCTTCCGATCTTCATCATCCGTGATCCGCTGATGCGTTACCAGTTCATCATTGATGCGTTCCCCAAAGCGGTTTTCTTCATCCAGCACATAACTGATTCCACCCGTCATTCCGGCACCGAAGTTTTTCCCGGTGCTCCCCAGAATGATCACCAGCCCATTTGTCATATACTCGCAACCATGATCCCCGGTCCCTTCCACCACCGCGATGCCTCCGGAGTTCCTGACACAGAAACGTTCGCCAGCACGTCCGGCAGCAAACAATTCTCCACCAATCGCTCCATACATCACGGTATTTCCGATAATGGAGTTTTCATCGCTACGGAATTGCCGAATAGCTGGCGGGCGCACCACAATCTGGCCCCCACTCATCCCTTTTCCAACATAATCGTTCGCTTCTCCTGTCAGAATCATGCGAATTCCTGGAGCCAGAAATGCTCCAAAACTTTGTCCGGCACTTCCTCGTAAATTCAATTCAATCGTGCCTTCAGGTAACCCTTCCGCACCATATTGATATCCAATTTCTCCCGATACTTTTGTTGCAACCGAGCGGTTAATATTCCTGACTTTATAGCTTAGGCTTACAGGAATTTTTTCATTAATCGCATCTTTTGCATCCTGCAGAATCACATCATCCAGAGGACGATCATGAACTCCATCATTCCGGTCAATGGTATTGTACCGTGGCTGCGTTTCATCTTCAGCGACATTTG
>CAKUMP010000356.1 GCA_934667795.1 uncultured Chthoniobacterales bacterium
CTTTACAACTGCTCGAAAAAGCCTTTTCGCGGTTTATGGAAGGAAAAGATCCCACCGAATTTTCTTTTGGAGATAAAATCGGGTTTCTTGCCCAGGGGATTGTCACTGGGAAAATTTTTGAACTGGTAAAACCCGGGCAGGCATCGCTCTGGAAAGAGTTGTCGAAATATCTGGATGACACCGACTTTCGGGCATCTGTCGCCGACCAGACCAAAGCCATTCCTGAACCGGAGAGACGCGCATTTGTTATGGCAAATCTTATTGCCAACCAACTGTTTTATCGTTTCTTTAAAAAGTTTGTACGGGAAATATCGGGTGGGGGATTGATTGAAAGTGTGCAGGCGGTGAGTGTAATGGTGCCGGTGCTGGCATTATTGACGCCCTATATTTATGCATTTCAAAGTCAGGCCCCGAATCAGGTACGGCTAAGAAAAATCGTCGAAGAAACGGTGGGGTCGGCACCGGAGGTGTTGACTCGGGAAAAACGCTGCTGGGTGACGGACACGCTGGAGGATGTCAATGGAGTGTCCACGACGATTCAGAGGATGTGTGAAGAAGCAGTCGCGGCAGGAGCGGATTTGACAGTGCTGACAAGTATGTCGCAAGTTCATGATCATGGAATTCCGTTAAAGAATTTCAATCCTATCGGGGAATTTGAATTGCCTGAATATGAATTGCAGAAATTGAGTTTTCCGCCAGTGCTGCAAATCATCGATTACATTCAGAAAGAGCGGTTTTCAGAAGTCATTATCAGCACGCCCGGCCCGACCGGGCTAGTCGCATTATTGGCAGCAAAAATGCTGGGGCTGAAAACGTCCGGGATTTATCATACCGATTTCCCGCAGTATGTGAGGATTTTGACGGATGATAATTTCCTGGAGACCTTGACCTGGAATTATATGCACTGGTTTTACGGGCAGATGGATTTAGTGTATGTGAATTCCGAACCATATCGTGAATCCTGGATTCAGCGAGGGATTCCAGCGGAGCGGCTGGAAATTTTGCCGCGTGGGCTCAACACCCGATTGTTCACACCCGAACAGCGAGATGTGAATTTCTGGCGTGAACGTGGATTACAGGAGGGGGAAGTGGGTCTATTGTATGTGGGGCGTGTTTCGCGCGAAAAAGATCTGGAAGTGCTGGTGGAGGTAAATAAATTTTTATCCACTCGCAAACAACCTGCGCGTTTATTGATCGTGGGAGATGGACCTTATCGAAGTGCTATGAAAGAAGCGGTGCCAAATGCCATATTCACCGGGTATCTGGAAGGAAAAGATTTAGCCAGAGCTTATGCCTCCGGAGATATCTTTGTCTTTCCCAGCACCACAGATACTTTTGGAAATGTCATTTTAGAAGCACTGGCCTCGGGGTTACCTTGTATCGTCAGCGATCAAGGCGGTCCTGCTCAATTAGTGGAAGAAGGGAAAACCGGATTTATTACTCCCGCACTCAATGCCAAAAAATTTGCCGATGCGGTAGAAAAATTAGTAAAGAATCAGGAATTAAGACAAAAAATGTCTATTGCCGCACGAGCTGCCGTTCAGGATCGCAACTGGGAAAATGCATTTCGTAAATTCTGGGGCTCCTGCTCAAAAGAAAATGCAGAGGCTAAAAATCTTTCGACCTTGGATTAAAAATAAGGAAAATCGAAGGCGGTTATGTGTGGCATCTAATATTAAGGGATCCGCAGATTAACGCAGATTAACACAGATTTTTTTGGATAGGGATGGAGAATCTTTCGAGCAAGACGTTAGGAAGTATTTGTTTTATGGAACCAGTTTGCGTCTATTTAGATTGCATGTGGAGAAGATGATGAAATATAAAAAATTTAAAAGAATAATCTGTGTTAATCTGCGTTAATCTGCGGATAAATTCTTCTTGGCTTCAGATCTTCGTGTGAGATATTTTTTCCAGCGTATCTTTTCTTTGGGCGAACGCAATTCGCCCCTACATTTTAAAAACCCTTTGCGACCTCTGCGTTCTTTGCGTGAAAAAGGACCTCTTGGCCGGCGGGGACGTCGGCGCTCCCAGGGGCGGCGTTTCATGCAAAGGGTTTACTTCTGAAGCATTCGGCGGGAGGTGAGAACATATTTGTCTGCCCAGGATTTGATCGATTCCTGTGTGGCATCATCCAGGGTTTTGACCACCTTGGCAGGAGATCCTAACACCAATGAACCGGGAGGGATGACTGTGTTTTGTGTGACTAATGCCTGTGCGCCAATAATGGACCGACGTCCAATTTTTGCACCATCCATAATAATCGCTCCCATTCCCACCAGGACTTCATCTTCAATTTCACAAGCATGAACAATCGCGGAATGC
>CAKUMP010000357.1 GCA_934667795.1 uncultured Chthoniobacterales bacterium
GATCATGCGTGACGCCAGCACATCGTCGACCGTAATCGGATCGCGCTTGTGAGCAGCGGGGTTGAAGGAAGCATGTTCGCGGATCGCGACCGCAACTTCCGCCATCTGCTCCGGCGTTTCTTCTACAGGGGGTTTTTCAGAAATTGTCTGTTCCGGGGCCGGTTTTTCATCTTTCCCCACCCTTTCTTTTTTCCGTACCGGCTGATCTTCGACCATTCTGAGCTCCGGGGAATCCAGAATCACTTCCGTAATCACCAGTTTGTCTCCAAATAAAGAAGCAAGATCCACTTTCACCTGAAAAGATTTTGCCTGCAGAAAAACCTCTTCCCCATCCTTTACCTGGATGCCTGAAAGTTTAAATCCGCCCCATGGGCTATAGGTACTTCTTGTAATACTCGCAGGCCGCCCCAACACATCTCCCAATGATTCTTCTATCTTTCCGCGCACCGGTTCCCCCTGCACATACAAATTCAATGCCACCAGCAACACCACCCCCAATAATACAACCGCCCCAATTATTATCCCGACAATCTTGAAAAATTTATTCACAACGTTAATAGTATCGTTTCTTTATCTACACTACCTGTCTTTACCAAAATTGAAAACCGAAATCATTAACACCTCTATGACTCCAAAAATGGTTGTCATTCATAACCCCGCTGCCAAAGGGACCAAAGCCGTTCGGTTTACAAAGCAACTTCACTCCCTCTCCCCGGATCTGGAAGTGCTCGCAACCCGTACTGCCGACGATGCCTGTATTCTGACAAAAAATGCGATTAAAAATGGTGCCCGCATTATCATTGCCGCCGGCGGCGACGGTACCATTAACCAGGTTGTGAATGGAATTGCGGACTCTGATGTCACCCTCGGGATTCTTCCGATTGGAACCATGAATGTATTTGCAGGCGAACTCGGGATCCCTTCGAATATCCCTAAAGCCTGGAAAATTATTCAAAATGGCCATATCCGGAAAATTGATCTCCCCATGGCAAACGCGTTTTATTTTGTCCAACTCGCGGGGGTCGGGCTGGATGCCCAGATTGTCCTGGAAACCGATGCGGATTTTCGGAAAAACTTCGGTCCGCTCAGTTACATTATTTCTGCAACGCACATCGCATCCCGTCGCCCTCCCGTACTGGATGTCGAGACTGCCGACGGACGACAATTCCAGGGATCGTTTCTTCTCATAGGAAATGGCCGGTACTATGGCGGCCCATTCCCGATTTTTAAATCAGCAGAATTTGAGGATGGAAAACTCGATTTCCTCCTGTTTCGCAAACTCGGGTACCTCGATATCATCCGTTACCTCCAGAATATCCTCGTCGGAAATCACGTAAACCTTCGAGACGTCGATTATTTCCAGGCATCTTCTGTCAAAGTCACCAGCGAAAATCATGTCCCCGTAGAGATCGACGGCGAAGTCGTGGGACACACCCCATTTCATTTTAAACTCGCTCCCAATAAGTTGTCTGTCTTCGTTGCGTCAGGATAATTTTCCCGTTCGACAATATCTTTTCTTCGTCGTATAATCTTTGGACTTTATGCGTACTTATACAAACTACCCTGATCCGCCTGGTGAGAACCGCTGGCAGCGTGCTGCCAACTGGAAGCCCAGAGGGTCTGTTGTGCGCAATATCATCATTATTAACATTGCAGTCTTTATTCTGCAGCTTCTGACAGCGGATACCCAGGGATACGGCTCATGGATGACCGGGCTGTTTGGATTGAGCCGCGCCGGGCTGGCCAATGGATATATCTGGCAGATTTTCACCTATGCATTTTTGCATGCCGGGCTTTTTCACATCCTGGCGAATATGTTGCTCATTTATTTTGCCGGGATGCGTGTAGAAGCGATGCTGGGGCCAAAAAACTTCCTTTTTATTTACTTCATGGGAGCAGCATTAGGAGGAGCCGGACAACTTTTGATGTCAAGCAACCCATTGGTCGGTGCATCTGCTGCCGGGTTTGCAATCTTACTGGTTTTAACCACGATGCATCCGGAGATGGAAATCACGCTTTTACTATTTTTCATCCTGCCCATTCGTTTAAAAGCAAAATTTCTGGGCTATGGCTCGCTTCTGATTTCCCTGCTTTTTGTCCTGGTGAGGCCCAATGACAATATCGGGCACATGGCACACCTCGTAGGTGGGATTACCGGCTGGGCGTATGCACGTTACCTCGGTTTCGGCAACCCGACATTCTTCGAATCCTGGAAAAGCCACCGTCAGGAACAGGCGGTTCGCGAACAAAATAAATCTCCCGAAGAATATATCAGCGAAGAAATCGATCCGATCCTCGA
>CAKUMP010000358.1 GCA_934667795.1 uncultured Chthoniobacterales bacterium
CTTTAAAGGGACTAGGTCCCCAGCGATTGCCTGACTCTCCTCCTGGACGCATGTTTTTCCCCCATCCAAAAAAATAATTATCCTCCACTTGTGCTCCAAGCCGTTTCAAGCGATTGAGGGTCGCTCTTCCTCCGAACACCACATTATTCCGGTAAATACTGTTTTTTTGCGACGCGGTTCCTGCCTTGATATTATCCAGAAAAATATTCCCCTCGCATAGAAAGGGTTTGGCACCATCCAACCCAGGGGAGGTTTTCTGATAAAGCCCTGCCCAGAACCCCGCGGTCAAACTATTTCGAATGGTTCCTTTTTCCGCAGGATGATAAAAACGAATGCCATTGCTCCAGTCATATTCCGACTCATTGCGAATCGCGTAATCCCCTGCCGCGGCCAAAATAACACAACCGTCCACTTCCAATCCGATTCCTCCAAATTGAATTCCGGTGGACACGTCGCTAATCACGCAATCCGCGATCCGTACATCCTGCGATCCTCTTTCCACGTTGAGCCCGCGCACCATATTCTCCATCCGGCAGTTTTCTATGGTCACTCCTGTCGCCTTGATCGATACCGCTGAAGAGCTTAGTGTCCCAAAAAAATTCTTGAATTGTACTCCTCTCAAAGTGACTTGATCCCGCGAAATCTCAAACCCTGTATCCAGGTTGTTTCCCATCAATTCCTCTACCACGGCATCCTTTCCCAAACGCACCAGAAATTTCTCATCGCTCACGCCGTCTTCTTCATCCAGATAAACAAAACTTCCCGGCCACGCGCCAACTCCCATTTCATCTATTTGATGCAGGTACCGCATACGTCGAACAGGATCCCAGATGGCCTTGATCTCTTTCCCTTTGCCCACATATAACCCTTTTTCCTCAGAACGCACTTCCCATTCCCGCAATTTTACCCCCCCTTCAAATACAACATCTTCCCCAGCCTCTGCTTCAATCACCAGCAATCCCTCGCTTTTTCCCGAAACACGCACGCTTTCCTTATAAATTCCGCCCAAAAGACGTACCACTCCGGCCTTGCCAGATAACACATTCAAAGCTTCTTCCACCGATCCCAATGGAGTTTCCCGATCCCCAGACGCCCCCGCTTTCCCAGTGGGTGAAACAAATAATACGGTAGTCTCAGATGCTCCAACCGGATCATAAACTTGTAAAAAACACAAGGTGATGGCTATTATTTTTATCCAACGCATGATGTATTCTTCCTTTTTCTAGAGTTTCAATGTCCTCTGCGATTCATCAATAGCAACAAAGCCCCCACCAGAAGAGAAAGCGTTCCAGGTTCAGGAATCACCGTGGCTTCCGCCTGAAAAGAATTCATGAAGAACCCAAAATTGTTATTGGTTTGAAAATAGTTAAAATAAAACCCTATGGCTCCAATATCCTCAAACTCGTTCCCATATACAGTATAGGCACTCGAACCAGGAGCAACCTCCAACGGAGCAGTCGAAGCGTCAATTTCATACGGCGCCCAAGTTATGTTAGCAGGATCTTCTATCGTTAACGCGCTTGCTGCCGATGTCCCGGATACATACCACTTCCATTCTCCTCCCAGCAAAGCATAAACAGCCCCTTTGATCTGACGAGGATTTGTTCCAACAGAAGAGGTTGTATTCATCGATATCGATCCCCCGTCACTAAAATTCAGTACTCCACCCGCTCCATTCAAAAAATCTTCCTTTTTAAAGAAAATAAGTCCAATCATCCGCATCTGCGTCGCTCCCGCAGCCGCTCCAATTCTAAGGCTATCTCCTGCTGCCGCATGCGCTATACCCAACCGATCACTTATAAAACCAGGTGTTCCGCTCCCACTGCTGTCAATAAGACTAATCGCTCCATAAAAGGTAGGACCTGCCGGACTGATCGGGGTGCTATCCGAGTAATTATACGTCACCCATCCAGACCCCGTCGAAGGCGTCGCAAGGTCCAAAGGCGTATAGCTTGCCACATAATCCCCTCCCCAATCTACAATAGGAGCGGCATTTGTGTTCGTTGCAAGTACACCCGAAAAGGCAAATAGCATACTCAAACAACAGTTACGGCATGTTTGAAGGGAATTGAAATTTTTCACAAATACCATCTTCTCTCTTGTTTCCTGTTTATTAAAGCTCTATTTTATGGTATAAAAAATCAACCATGCCATCTCGTTCCATTCCTCCAGCAACGACTTACCGCACGTTGGCCTGGGTCAATGAATTACAACGTCTGCTTTATCAAAAACAAATTACGGTTCAGATTTATGATGATTATTTTCATCGTCCGCGCAT
>CAKUMP010000359.1 GCA_934667795.1 uncultured Chthoniobacterales bacterium
ACTCAAATGGGTTGTTCGCAAATGCAATTTCGCCTAAACGTACTACATGAACTTCAATCGTCCGCTGTTGCTGTTGCTCTTCGTAGCGGGTGATCGTTCTCTGGTGCCAGTTTCGTTTCCACAACGCTTTGGTGATGGGAACATACCATTGGGGGTGCTTATATAAATCGGGGTTGTCTTTTAATTTTTGTAATTCCGTTTCGTATTCGGCTTGCAGGATTTTTATTTCAGCGAGGGCATCATCCACATGGCTTTTCTGGATCTGGTTGGATGGGAGATCCAGCGATTCAATATGGTGGAGTAAAAGCGGATTATTTTCTTTATGGGCAGCGAGATGAGGGAGGGTGCGACGGACAGCGTCTGTGATACGTGCGGCAACTTCTTCGCGTCCGCTGCGGTTTCGAATTTGCAACATGCGTTCATGTGCCTTGGTTTCAAAAAGGACATGAGACGTTAAATCGCCTGCCGCGCTGCATTGAGGAAGAATAAACAGATTTTCTCCGTATAACTTTCGTAACTCCTGACGGGTTTCATGCCAGAAGTCTGCACTGATTAAAAACCGTCCTTCTTCTTCCTGGGAAGGAGAGGGGAGATTCAATAAAAGCCCAGTGAGTTGATCCCGGGAATCATACGTGGCGATCATATTCAGGCTATGATCTTCATACCCTTCTATGTGAGAAAATGCATCCTGGGTATTTTCATTTAACCGGTACATCGTTGCCTTCCCCTGGAAATCCACCCAGCGGCGGTTGCGTCCGACGACAGCAAAATCCTGTCCGAAGGCAATACTGCCGGGGTTTCGTGCATTCCATGCGTTCTGGATAGCGGTTGCAATTTGATCTGCCGCATAAGCCAGATATGTCGAAGGAGGCGTGATGTAGAGAGAATGATTTTTTTCTAACGATTGAAATGCTTCGACTTGCTCTGGCGTTTGAAAGAGTTGCGGTGCTGTATGGGTATGCGTTGCATTAAAAATGATTTTTGCAGGATCGAGAGACGGGCTGGAATCGCTGGATTGCGCATGTTGTGCAAGCCGTGCATATACCGCTTCACGAAGTTTATCTGCAATACTGATCAGATCGCAGCTTACAAAAATGACATGCTCTGTTTGGGAGTCCAATACCAGCACGGTTGCGGTGAGAGGATCTCGCACCCCTTCGGATACACGCAGATACAGTTGGCCCTGGATGGAAACGGGAAACTCTACGGGCGTGATATCGATGCTTGCCCAGCCGATTTTCAAAGAGGAGGAAGATGTTTTCATAAATGGATATTTAAAGTGGAGATGGTGCGATCGTAATGTTTTTTTCTTTTGCCCAATCCATGAGGGTGGGAGGCTCGAACGTGGAATGAATGGTAATTTCTCGGGATTCTTTAGCAGAGTTTAATAGCCCTTCCATGATTTCAATCACATGGGCTGCATGTTCCGGTGAGTTGCGGAGAGGGCGGTTTTCGAGGAGTGCATGTGCCATTTCAACCAGTCCAACCGCACGGTCCATGGTTGAAGCTGCTTCTCGCAGTAAGGGCACTTCCTGGGGTGGTTGCCCATAAGGAATATAACGGCACGCGGGATCAAAATTATGATAACACCCAACCACAAATGACCCATCATCTCCGTGGAATTCAAACCCTTTCAGGTGCGAAAGAGATTTGGTGGAAACATAATAATTGGTGGTGATACGAGCCACAATTCCATTTTCGAATTCCATCATCCCGGTAGTAAAATCGGGCGCGGTGACCGGAAATTCTTTTTGGGATTTATCCAATCTGGGATTCTTTAAAATTTTGGAATATCCCCAGACATTGCGTACGGGGCCGAGTAAAAAAGTTAAGGCGGTGATAGCATAAATGCCAACATCCTGAAGGGGGCCCACCGTGAAATACGGAGCAGGGGTAGAAATCCAGCGCTCAATTTGTGCCCAGTTTACTTCTGCATATACCAGACGAAGTGGACCCAGTAATTCCGGTTTTGTTTGTAGAAATTTTGCTGTCGTTTGAATCCCTTCCCCAAAATAGGTCACAGGTGCAGATCCCAGCAGGCGGTTGGATTCTTTTGCTATGCGAATGAGCTCCTGAGCCTCATGGTAGGTTAACGCCATCGGCTTTTCTGTGAAAACATGTTTCCCCGCTTTTAGTGCCCGCGAATTTAACTCAAAATGCGCATGATGAATGGTCAGGTTTAAAATGACATCTACTTCGGGGTCGTTCAGGACGGCTTCGAAGTCAGGATAAACTTTCCCCCCAAATTCCTTGCAGAACTCTTCTG
>CAKUMP010000360.1 GCA_934667795.1 uncultured Chthoniobacterales bacterium
CGTCCCATGTCCGGCTCCCTTGCCGGTCATGGTGCTTCCTGGCCCCTTCCTAGTGTCATCAACGCAGCCCTTCATGCCGCCTTACATCGGGCGGATCTCCAGGATGTTCACGAACATCGTCAAGGACGCAACGGCACATATGAGGAAGAAGAGCGCAGCCGTAAGTTCGGCTCTCTTGTGACAGCAGGCCCATTCCCTGTTGACGAAAATAAAAACTGGTATTTTCCACGTCCTCTCGATGCCAATTTAGCGAAGAAAACAAGCCCCAGCTTTCTTCCATTGCAAAAAGGTTTCACTCGTGATGATTCGAGTTTGCCCACTCCACTCCAATACCCCGTGGCGAATACAGAACTTCCCAGTAAAGATATACCTGCCCCCTGGTGGAATAAAGCAGCGTGGGAAGCATACTTGAATGAATCTTCTCCCAATGGAGCCATATTCTGCAAAGACAGCGACTTTTCTGATACCGAATCCACCTTTGGAATAGGAATTAACCCGGATACAGGAACTCAAAATGGAAAACAGTTTTATTCTGCATCCTATCTCCGTCTTAAACCAGGTTATAAACTCGGTGTCCTTGCAGCAGCAAAAGACAAAATAAATAATGATCCCGGAGACAAGCGTGATTTGATTCATGCAGTCTTTCCCAATTCCGGTACTCTTACTCATATTATAGCAGGAGGCCAACAGCGTATTTGTACGGTTGAACGTCCTTGCACCACCGAAATTTTATTACCAAAAAGAAAAAGCAAAGATTTTTGCTCGATAAACGGAAAATCTCTTGTAAAATGGATCCTGCTTACCCCTGCAATTTTTCCTGTTATCAACAACCATCATGGAGGCTGGAACCCGAGCTGGATATGTCACACCACTGGTAAAGTGATGCTCAAGTCTGGGGATACCGAAAGACAATCGAAAGAAGGCCGAGCCAATTGGCGTAAACGGGTAGCAGAACTGCCTAATATCAATGCCACCCTCGTAGCGGCCATAGTCGGAAAACCACTTCCTGTAACGGGTTATGCTTTACCAACCGAAAACGATCCTGATCATTCTGGTCCAAAATCCACCCATCTTGCAGTTCCTGCAGGCAGTGTGTATTACTTTGAATGCGACAGCGCAGAAGATGCTGAAGCACTTGCTGCCGCCCTCAATTGGCACGGTAAAGATTCTTCCCATAAAACCATCCGTAACCGCCGTTCTACTCTCATGGGAGAAAAAGGATTCGGTATCGGCGTCTGCGGAACCTGGAGCTATCACACAGGTAAAATTCCTGGTTTCTCCACCAACAACAGCTAATTCCATATATCCCCGGATATCCACATACTCGCTCTTTTATTTATAAACACTTAATTTTGAACCAACAACAAAAACAAACTACATGACAACAAACCTCCTTTATTTACTTACCCGTACCCCCCTCCACGTTGGAGCCGGTGCCAGCGTCGGCGCAATTGATCAACCTGTCCAGCGTGAACGTCACACCGGATTTCCTATTATTCCTGGAAGTTCCTTAAAAGGCAGCTTTGCAGATCAATGGCCTCTAACCCTCAGAAACGAAAAAGGAACTCTTGTTCGTGTAACTTCAAAAGTAGAAGACAAAAAATATGTAGTTGATGAGCTGGACCTTTCTGGTGCCGCATTTTTATTTGGCTCAGATGACTCGCATCTTTCTTTTGCCGGCGCCCTCATTTTTTCAGAAGCACGTCTTCTTGCTTTTCCCATTCGTAGCGCCAAAGGAAGCTATGCCTGGATTACTTGCCCACTCATTTTACAACGTGCAGCACGCGATGGAGTTTTTACTGGCGAAGCATTCAAAGAAATTCAAAACCTCGAAGAACCAAATGACGACACCGCCATTTTCAAAAAAGATGGCTCATTGACGATCGCAGGACAAATCGTACTGGAAGACTACTGTTTCAACCATGAAGGTAAGTATTATGAAAAATTAGCAAAAGCTTTTTCTTCTCTTGTCTCCGATAAACTTTTCGAATCAATTGCAGACCGCCTGGTTATTCTCTCTAATGGAATGATGAGTTACTTTGTGACTACCGCATGTGAAGTCGCCCAACATGTCCGTATTAATGATGAAACGGGAACAGCCGAAGCAGGCGCATTATTCAATCAGGAAAACGTTCCTGCGGATACTTTGTTTTATTCTCTCATCACAGCCACGGATAGTCGTGTGCCTACAGGTGATTGGAAAAACAAAGCAGCTAACGA
>CAKUMP010000361.1 GCA_934667795.1 uncultured Chthoniobacterales bacterium
GGAATTGGTCGTGGGTTTAAAGTCGGAAAGGATACCATTCTCGGGTGTCTGGCTGCGCTGGAACTGTATAGTCGCAGAGATTTTGCCGCCGAAAAAAAATACTGGCATTCCATTTGTAAAAATATTGCAGACGCTTTGGGTGAAAGTACGACATTTGATGTCACTTATCTGGAAGAAAACGGGACGGGGCAATATCCAGTTGTGAAACTCACGGCTGACGATGCGGGAGAAATGCAGCAATTGCAGCAATATTTAAAAACGACATCGCCGAAGATTATTTTGTCGGAAGATGATGATGACGCTACGGTCTCGTATATTTATCCGATGTGTCTTGACGATGATGAGGTAGAAGTTCTTATTAAAGAAATTATTTTATTTTTTAAAAATGCAAACTGAAAATTCCATCTTATTAAAGAACGCGACCATACTGGACGGGAGTGGGGGAGCGGCACGTACAGGAGATATTTTGGTCAGAAACGGGAAAATTGCTTGCCTGGAAGCGGGCGATTTCACTCCATCGCACACCCTGGACATGCAGGGGTGTTATGTGAGTCCCGGTTGGGTGGATTTGCATGTGCATGTCTTTTCGGGGTATGGAGTATTTTCCGTCCCTGCGACAAATATTGGCGCATTTACAGGAGTCACAACCCTGGTCGATGCCGGCTCCACAGGTGCATTGAATTATCCACTTTTCGAAGAAATGTTTCGGGCCAGGACAACCGAACGTGTCGTTGGATATGTGAACATTTCATCCGCAGGAATTCTGCATGGCCATTCTGGTAAGACAGGATTTGTGGGAGATCATTTTGATTCTGCCTTGCATTCTGAAGAGCTGGCACTGCGGTTACTTTCGAAATTTTCTGATTCGATTGTGGGATGGAAAATTCGTCTGACGTCCAAACTTGCGAATAATGAACCGACAAAAGAGAGACGTGGATTTGAGGCATTACGGAAGGTGAAAGAAATATCGGGGTTGCCGGTCATGATTCATCATGCGGTTTCCTGTATTCCTGTAGAGGAAGTGCTGGATGCTTTGAGCGAAGGGGATGTTTACACGCATTGTTTTCATGGATATGGGGGCACGCCTTTTGAGGATGAAACCGGAAAACCGGTTCCTGCCGCATTAGCAGCAAGAGAACGTGGCGTTCTTTTTGATGTAGGACATGGAATGGGTGGGTTCACCTGGAGACAGGCAGAAAAAGCATGTCAGGAGTTTGGCTTCTGGCCGGATACGATTAGTTCGGACTTACACCATTTCAATGTGTTTTCGCCGGTATGTAATCTGGCAAATATGTTATCAAAGTTCCTGCTGATGGGCGCTCCGCTGGAACAAGTGATTGCGATGGCAACCGGTAATACTGCCCCAGCTCTCCGAAATGTTTCTATTTCGCCATCGTTAAATGAAGGTGCTCCCGCAAACCTTACTGTCTTCCAGGTGCAGGAAGGAAATTTTGAATTTATTGACACTGTCGGACAAATTAAGACCAATACGCAACGTATTGTTCCATTAGCCGTTTTATCAGGCGAAACATTTACCCCTTGCTATGGATTTCATATGCGCAATACCGATGGAGATGCGCTCGCTCAATCCTGGCAATCTATCGTATGAGTACGCACTGGACCATTAAACCGATCCCTATTGCCACACTGCCCGTCCCGGGGTGGGAATGTTTGTTTGGAAAAAATGATTGTTCCATGCGCGATCTGGTGTTTTGGGTCTGGGTGTTGAGGCAAGGCGATCGGGTGGGGCTTATTGATGCCGGGTGTCCAGAAGGAGCAGATTTAGAGGCGTTAAACGCAGCAAATGCCACGATGGATCCTCGCAGTGTGTTTACGATTCACCGTACGCTTGCGGATGTACTGGTGGAAGAAAACATTTCTCCTGATGCTGTGGAATTTGTTTTGATCACACAATTGATCACTTATTGTACCGGTGGGTTAAATGCACAAAATCTTCCACATGCAAAAGTCTGGTGCGCCTGGGATGGGATGAAAGAATTTCTGACAGAAACTCCCGGACATCCGCCACGTGAATTTTATCTTACGAAAGAAAGCTGGGCCTATGTACGGGAACTGCTGATAGAAAAACGTTTGAACTTTGCAGAAACTGCAACAGAAGTAGCAGAAGGAATTCTGTTCGAACCGACTGGCGGGCATCACCCCGGCTCCGCGGGCGTTCGCATACAAACAGAGCGCGGAGTTGTAGGTATTTTGG
>CAKUMP010000362.1 GCA_934667795.1 uncultured Chthoniobacterales bacterium
CCCATCCAGTTCGGGCATTTGACAATCCATTAAGATCACATCATATGGGGAAAGTCTGGTTTTCACGGCATCTACCGCATCTACGCCATTTTCTACCACTTCTACCGTAAACCCTAAACGTTCCAGATGCATCACCGCGATTTTTTGATTCAGTTCATGGTCTTCCGCCACCAGCACCGTACGGCCTATGCCCAACAACACACCTTCTTCCATTTTTTCTGTCACCTTTTCTTCCCACTCTCCTTCAGTGCCTTCTGCCAGTTGAAAAGTGACCTGGAACTTTGTCCCCTTCCCCAACTCACTTTCCACTTGAATATCTCCGTCCATCATTCGTGCTAATTGACGTGAGATCGCTAACCCCAAACCTGTTCCACCATATTTTCTCGTCGTACTCGCATCCGACTGTTCAAAAGGATCAAAAATCGACGTCAGTTTATCAAAAACAATTCCAATCCCTTCATCCCACACACTCAATTGAAAAAACAGTTTATCTTCCTTTTTTTCTACCACATACAAGGAAAACCCCACTTCTCCCTGATGGGTAAATTTAATTGCATTATCTAACAAATTAACCAGAATCTGACGCAATCTTCCTTCATCCCCCCATACCCATTCCGGGACATCTTCCCCGATCTCACATTTCAACTCCAGTCCACGGTCCTTCGCCAGATACATAAACATCCTGTGTACTTCTTCCAGCAAATTCCGAATCCGAAAACACCGCGTCTTCATCGTCAACTTTCCCGCCTCAATCTGCGAAAAATCCAGCACATCATTTACAATCGACAACAAGGATTCACTTCCTGTCTTCAAAATATCCAGATACGCCCGTTGTGAAGTCGTTGATGTCTCCCGTTCGAGATACCCAACCATTCCGATCACCGCATTCATGGGCGTACGGATCTCATGACTCATGTGCGCCAAAAATGCGGATTTTGCCTGGTTCGCACTATCGGCATGTACCGCCAGCTCATTTGCATGGATGACCGACTTCCGTAGCTGCAGGTTGATTTCTTCCACTTCATCTCGCGACTGCCTTAAAGCCTTTGCCATTTCGTCTTTATCGATTTCCAACCCCACAATCATCAAACTCAGCAACGCAATCGAACTCAGGTATGACCACAGAAAAAACACGCCAGGATATACTCCCAATACCATAAATGGTCCAATTCCACATGCTGTTCCCCATGCTGCCGAAATACCAATAAAAAATACTCCGAACGAAACGATACTGGCACTAAAGCGTAACGCTCCCCAGACCGTCAAAAACATCGGAATAAAAATCCAGGGCAACAGTTTTACACCTGCCGCAGACCCTATTCCAAAAATCAGCACCCCACTGAGTACAAGTAAACAGAACCAGCACAATAGTTCCCGTGGCCGTTGCTCATTTTTCCAACCTTGCTTCCAGCTCCAGTGCATCGTCAAAAACAACGGCCCCGCTACCAGAACTCCCATAAAATCTCCTGACCACCATAATAACCAGTAATGCCAAAACATTTCCCACTCAATTCGCCCCACCACACACAACGTGAAATTCCCAGCCGTACAAGGCACCATCATCCCAATTAACCCCGCAAGCGCAAATAATACAATATCCCTCCTCCGACGAAACTCCGGACAAAATGTCCAGCACTTTAATAATACAACAACCAGGATCGGTCCCAATGTTTGTCCTCCCACTATAATCCCCGCAAGCGGCCAGCCTTCCTCAAAAGAAAACTCCTGTAAAATCGCTATCCCTAAAAATAGCCCTGGCCATACCTTCAAACCACAGCGCCATAAACCTGCTACGGCAAATCCTGTCGCTAACCAGATCAAACTGATCTTAAACTCCGGTTCTGCCAGCAATAACCCTAGCCGGGAAATAAAAAAATACCCACCGCCCAATAGCAACGCCCAAAACAAATCTTCCCATTTATACCCGGTCCTCTCGTCCTTCCTGGCTCCCATTAAATTATCACCCATGTTCTGGATCTTTCTTCACGCTAACTTTATTCCCCTACTATCTCTGAATTTTCTTTTCCTCGCAAGCTTGCCTTCATCATAATTATCAGGAAAATTACTCTGAATACCATTTTTTTGTTAACCATGCTCTACAGGATCTTCACTTTTATCGCTTTTCTCTTCTGGGGATGCATGCTGTTCTTATTGATAAAAACGGAAATCCTTCCTCATTCCCAGTCTTCCTGGCTTGCAATC
>CAKUMP010000363.1 GCA_934667795.1 uncultured Chthoniobacterales bacterium
CTGATTTTTCATGAAACTTATGGAGTCCCGGCACCGATCCATTTGAAGGTCAAAGGTGGCGAGGTTTTAAGTGTCAGTTTTAATAAAGTCGGGGATCATTATGAAAATGTGACGCTGACCGGCCCTGCAGAGTTTGTGTTTGAAGGGAAAATGGAATAACGATGGGGAAGCGAGCTACAAGCACACAGAGAAGAAAATAAAAGAAAAAAACTCCAATAAGGAAATGTATGAAATTTGACGGAGCTTATACAGCGTTGGTGACTCCCTTTAAAGACGGAGCAGTTGACGAGCAGGCGTTTGAGGAATTAATTCAAAGGCAAATTGCGGCAGGAATTACCGGGATTGTTCCAGTAGGAACCACCGGAGAGTCCCCGACATTGAGTCATGAGGAACATGGACAAGTTGTGGCGTTGGCGGTGAAATATGCCGCGGGACGGTGTCAGGTGATTGCCGGTACCGGTTCGAACAGCACACAGGAAGCGGTTTCTTTGACGCAGGAAGCAGAGAAACTGGGAGTGGATGGTGCCTTATTGGTTGCTCCCTATTATAATAAACCTTCGCAGGAAGGGCTGTATCGGCATTATCGCGCCATTGCGGAATCCACAGGCGTGGACCTTATTTTGTATAGTATTCCTGGAAGATGTGGCGTGGAGATCGGAGTGGATACAGTGGCGCGTCTGGCTGCAGATTGTAAAAACATTGTAGCGATTAAAGAAGCGGGTGGCGATGTGGAGCGTGTAAGTTTATTGCGCGAAGTGTTGCCGGAATCGTTTGGGGTTTTGTCGGGAGATGATTCCATGACCGTGCCCTTTATGTCTGTGGGTGCCCGAGGGGTGATCAGTGTGGCCTCCAATCTGGTACCGGAAGTGGTGGTGAATTTAGTAAAAGCGGGGCTGAGTGGCGATTTTCAGGAAGCCAGGGGGATTCATCAGAAATATTTTCGGCTATTTAAAGATTTGTTTCTGGAAACGAATCCAGTGCCGATTAAACAGGCGCTGGCGTGGAAATGGGGCGGATCGGCGGAATGTCGCCTCCCACTTTGGGAAATGTCTTCTGGTAACCAGGAGCGGTTGAAAAATTTATTGAAAAAATTAGAAATACTGGGGTGAAGCAGATGAAATTGATCATGAATGGTGCCAATGGCAGGATGGGGCAGACGATTTTGTCCTGTGCGGCGAGAGATGCGGAGATTGAAGTGGTGGGGGAATTGGATATGGGAGATTCCTTGCGGGATGTGATCGAGAAATGTGATGCCGTGATTGATTTTTCGCATCATTCGGTGACTGGAGAAGTGGCGGAAATTTGCGCCGCTGCGGGGAAATCGCTGGTGATTGGAACGACCGGACAAAGCGATGAAGAAATTGCACGCGTGCAGCAGGTATCTCAGAAAATCCCGGTTGTGTTTGCTCCAAATTTCAGTGTAGGGGTCAATACCTTGTTTTGGTTGACCCGCAAAGCAACAGAAATTCTGGGAGAGGATTTTGACCTGGAAGTGGTCGAGATGCATCACCGTCACAAAAAAGATGCCCCGAGCGGAACCGCGAAACGGTTGGGAGAAATTTTAGCCGAAGCTTCCGGTGTTAGTTATGCCGAAGATACACGTCATGGGCGCGTCGGGATTGTCGGGGAGCGGACCAAACGCGAAATCGGAATGCATGCGGTGCGTGGTGGCGATGTAGTCGGAGATCATACGGTGATCTATGCGGGCGATGGAGAACGAGTGGAATTGACGCATAAAGCATCCAGCCGGGAAACGTTTGCCAATGGTTCGTTACGCGCTGCAAAATGGGCGGTGAAACAAAAACCAGGTCTCTATGACATGCAGGATGTGCTGGGGCTGACGTAAAAGGGTTGAGATTTGTTGTTCGGTAAAAACGGACTGACGATTTCTTTTAAAAATATTTGCTGATGAGAGTAGCAGTAGCATTAGGATCCAATCTGGGAGAACGCTGGGAAAATTTACAGGCAGCGGTAAGGGAGTTGCAAAAACTGGCAGTAGAGGGGCAGTCATTTTTAGTCTCTCGTGTCTATGAAACAGAGCCGGTGGATTGTGAACCCGGAACACAGGCGTATCTAAATGCGGTGGTGGAATTTGAATATGAAGGAATGCCTGCGCTGTTGCTGGATCAATTACAGGGGATAGAAAAAGCATTTGGGCGCCCATCCAAACGTCCAAGAAATGCACCGCGCCCGATTGATCT
>CAKUMP010000364.1 GCA_934667795.1 uncultured Chthoniobacterales bacterium
CGATTGCACTTTATATCCATCTGCATATTTAGTGGTCGCTAACATGGGTGCTTGAATATCCGCAATTTCTTTCAGTTGGATATAATCATAAAATGTCCCTTCTGCCGATTTTAATTCGACATCAAACTCCATTTTATACCGTCCATCCAGACCACCCCGTAGCGCAAAATCATGCGTTTTTCCACCCCTGACACGAAAAATGTCCACCAGGATTCCATCGCCATTTTCTCCGGGCAGCATTACAACAGAACGCCGAAACAGGGAAGTAATGCCCGGGTAGGTATCTTCCCGTTCGGCTTCCATCGCTTGAACTTTTTCATTATCGGTTTGCCACAACAAAAGTCGCCCTTGATTTGCATGTTCTGCTGCGGTCGGTTGTACTTTTGTCAGTAGCGCATTTTCTGCTTCCGGGGTCCCGGCTTCCGGCACTCTCAACGAATCCGGCAGGCGCTCGGGCGCAAAAATATAGGTAGATTCATTGACGGTAACAGTATGATGGCTCGCCGACATGGTGTTCCATTTTCGGGAAGAGCCACTGTCAGGCAACGCCTGGTATCCGGTTTCACTGAAAACTTCACGTCCCCCGGCAAACCATACGAGTCCCAAGGAGCTATCCTGGTCATGCCCACGCCTCCCCCCAAAATCCATAAACGCCACCATATCTTTCACTCCCAATTTACTCACCCCGGCAATTCCCAGCAGCCCTGGCTGATGTAATACCGCCGGATCCATATCAGGATCTACTTTGTCACTCTTTGGCCAGGAATCGTTTAATGACACATACGTCCCATCCGGCATCGCTAAAACATTTAACCCTTCTCGCATTTGCGCAAATTGAATGTCAAAAAATTTATCCAGATCCAGATTATCAAATCGTTTTCCTGTCGGTGCATAAACATACCCCTCCGGATCAGAATAACCTTTAGCTGCTAATACACAGCTCCCCATTAATCGCGAGGTGATCTGACGGTGATACCCCGGCGTCACTTCTCTCCAAAACCCATCTACCGTATAAGAATAGCGCATTAAGTCTTTCATATACTCAATGGCTTCATGCACATAATCCGGCTTTTCCAGCACCCTCCCAAATATGATTAATGGTTGTAAACGGTATCCCAGCAAATTGGTATATCTATTCAATTGCGTGGAAAAACGATCATTAAGTTCTTTTTGATGCACAAAAAACTTTTCTCTGATCTGTTCGATTTCTGTAGAAGTCAATGTTGGACGAATGATGTCATAAGCACGCAGCATTGACAATGACTCCAGAAAATCCAATGGCCCCCAGACCGCCCAGATTCCATTTGCTTCTGATCGGGCTAAATATCTTTCATCGTCCTGTGACTGCGGCTTATTATCGCGATCATATAACGGCCAGGACGCCACCACTTCTGAAAATCTCAACATAATATCCCGGGATTTTTCCGCATATTTCTTTTCTCCTGTCAGCAGGTACAATGCCGCATATTCATACGCCAGTTCACGAACATTTAAAACGGTTGGTCGCTGCTCATTCGGCGGAGTAATCTCATAAATTTTGGCACCTGATTCCTGCCTTTGCGTGATCCCGTAATATTCAATTCCATGAGTCGTGATCACTTTATTTATATCTTCGACGTGGTGATAGGCGATTAATTTTTGCAGGATTTCCAATGCGCGTTTTCTGCTGGCGTCCTTTCCATCCAGGATTAAAGCTTCGACCGTGCGATGTAATTGAGTTCGATGTCTATCTGCCCCATTTCCTCTCCGGACTTCCTGACGGATAAACTCTTCCAGTTCTTCATCAGAATATGCTAATACTCGATCTAATGGAAAGGCCGTCCCAACGGTCCAATCGGTGTTGCCAAGCTCCCACCGCATTTGCCCCATAATCCTGCTTGTATTCCATTGTCCTTCTTTTTCTTCAGATGCAGATTGCTGTGTTGCCACTTTTGTTTCGGCGGCATATACGGAAGAAAAAGAACATGCACCACATGTCAAAAAAAGGACAGCGGCTTGTTGAATTCTGTTCATTCTCATTATTTGAAATCCTTTCATGATTTGATGGTCACATCCATCACTACAATCCCTCGCTGAGGAACGACCAGATGACATTTGCTATCTTCCGTTTTGATTTTTGTCACCGGAAATGAACTGCGAACTTTTATAC
>CAKUMP010000365.1 GCA_934667795.1 uncultured Chthoniobacterales bacterium
ACCGTGAAGGCCGCAACCGTCATTAAATAAGGAATGGTTCTCATAAAGCACTTTTGTTTCAGGGTGATGGTGGAGGCTGTAAAAAATGAAGAAACA
Organism: uncultured Chthoniobacterales bacterium; assembly: GCA_934667795.1. GTDB lineage: Bacteria > Verrucomicrobiota > Verrucomicrobiia > Chthoniobacterales > CAKUMP01 > CAKUMP01. The sequence continues at coordinate 97 of CAKUMP010000365.1, forward strand.
ACGTCCGAAAGTTTTAAGTTAAAAATTGAACCTCTGATTATCACGATTAAATGAAAATGTCAAGAAGATTTGCCACAGAACACGGATGCAAGTAAAGGAGGTTTTTTCCACAATTATGTGTGGAATGTCGTATTCAGCTATTCGCAGAAACAGGATGAGACGCTCTCTCGTTTTGGTGATTGTTGATCTTGCCATTCCGTGGCCTATAAAGTCACGGGTGTCATGCATCTGGTTTCAGAAAAAGTTCGAACTGGGCAAAAATATTGCGGACATCGCCCAGAGGAAGTGGGAGTGGGGGATGAGAAGAGAATGCAGGGATAGGAATAATTTCCCAAAGAGGAGTACCGGAAATGGATTTTCCTGTCAGATCTTGTGCGATGGACTCAATGGATTTCGCATCTGCAGGCCAGTGTGGAAAACAAGGAGAGAATTCGGGCGTGCCAGTATGCTCGATGAGTGCTTCTGTATGAAACGGGAGGGAAAATGTTTTGCATAAAAACTCTGTGACTAATTGACGACGTTCGGCATCCCACGAGTGTTTGCCCGGCATGACCTGGGCTTGAAACTGTGTGGCTGCATTTTGCTGATGATATGCATGTGCGACTTTTCGGGCGACATGATAAAAAATATCTGCAGGGAAAAGATGATCTTCCAACCCCTGAAAAATCAGTAAGGGTTTAGGCGCCATACTTCCATAAAGTTGCCACATTTCCAGTTCGCCTACCATGTGCGGTAATATGTTGCAATGACAATGGTTTTTTTCTTTTCGAGCAATAAATTCAAAGGTACTTGGATATCCGGAAGAAGAAATCGCAGCAAAATCGTCCCTGCAAAGGGTGCCTAAAAGCATTCCAAGCAATCCACCTCCGGAATTACCAATCATGGAAATTTTTTGAAGATCAAACTCGGACTGACTTTGTATCCAGCGTAACCATCCCATGGTTTCCAGCACAATCAGTCCTTGCAGCGTGAGCCCACATTCAAATACGCCCGTTGTAGTTTTATGTCCCATCCATTCGCGTTCTCCCTGACCAATATTGTCATGGACCAGTACCCCAAACCCATGACGCGCCAGATGCTCCGCCATCAGACGATACCCCAATGCCCGCTTTCCACCTGCTCCATGACCACAGGCGAGAAGCACGATTGGAATTCTCTGATTTGACACCTCTTTTGGTAAATAAAGATCGGCTGCAGTATAACACTGCGCCCAGCTCTTCGCCTGCAAATGTTTTACGGTGATGTCTCCCTGTGCGACAGATTTTGTCTGATTTAAAATGTGGATCTCAGGAATCCATTCCGGGCGGATATTTAAACAGCGTTTCAGCACATCCAGTATTTCTTCTCGTTCCGACTGTTCCCAGGGCCGGCGGAGAGGCATTGTTTCCAGAGCTTTTAAAAAGCGTTTGTCGTACGCGTCGAAGAGTTCGTGTTCTGAAGTCATTTTGCGTTTATTTTTTATGAGGTTTTGCTGGGTTTCAGAGGTTCAGGTAATGAAGAAAGGGGCTCGGGAAGATCGTGACGTACTTGATGAACATGTTGGGAACCATCATGCTGGGTACGATATTGTCCTGGAGTGACCCCTATATTTTCACGGAAGACCCGGCAGAAATGTGCGCTGGAACTGAATCCTGTCTGCGTGCTGATTTGCGTAATGGATTGCGAGGTGCCAAGTAAAAGCGATTTAGCTTTGGTTAATCTGATTTCGCGAATATAATCGAAAACCGTTTTCCCGACCTCTTTTCGGAAGATCCGCGCAAGGTTTTCTTCACTGCGCTGGACATGCCAGGCAATTTGTCCAAGATATAATTTTAAAGAATAATTTTTGATAATAAATTCTTTCGTCTGATTCACAATATAAAGATGGGATCTTGAGGGGGGAGGAGGAGTTTCCTCGGCGGTGGTGGAGGATTGAAGCTTGCGTGCCAGTTCCACCAGTAAACAGGTCAGAAATGACTCAATTTTTAAACTGGAACCAATCAAGTGATGCTCCACCTCGCGTCGCACCTCGGAAATAATATTCC
>CAKUMP010000366.1 GCA_934667795.1 uncultured Chthoniobacterales bacterium
CACCAATACTGCATCTACCAGTGGCAAAATTTCCCGATAATCGGTTGCTACCACCGGCTTATTCCCCATTAACTCCGCAACCGCCGATGCCCGCTCCGGAACAATATCCACCAGGGCTGTTACTTCCATCCTCTCCCCAACCTGCGCAAATCGTCGTGCATGCGCTTTCGCCATCCCACCACATCCAATCACTCCAACTTTAATCTTCTGGCTCATAAATATCTTTTTTATAACTTTTCCCCAGATCTATCTGAGACGTTCTCCAGAATTCACAGGGGTTAAAACATTTTATCATCCCTCACTCCCACTCCTCGTCATGCGACTCCTCCATGACATCTCACACTCTAAAACTTTCTCCCCCAAGGTCAACAAAAAAGTGTAAAAATCGAAAATTTAACTTTTTTGTAAAATGGTTGGCAAACCGGAATAAATGCCTTAAACATGATAAACGACACTTACGATTTTCCGTAAAAACCTTAAGAAAACCAAAAACTGAACCTTACTTTTACGTGCAATGAACATGCCATCGACTTCTGCTGAAAACTCTTCCAGCCAATCTCATCCTATTAAAACTGCGATCATTGGATTAGGTCGTTCCGGCTGGGGGATTCATGGGAAGGAGTTATCCGCTCGCGAGGATTATCAGATAGTAGCGGTGTCTGATCCAGATGAAAAACACCGTCAGGAAATGAGCGATCAGCTTGCATGTCCGGGGTTTGCATCGATTGATGAACTGCTGGCACAGACCGAAGCGGAATTAGTGGTCGTAGCGACGCCTAATCATTTTCATCCGGAGGACGCGCGCAAGGTCCTGCAGGCGGGCGCACATTGTGTTCTGGAAAAGCCCATTGCATCCAGTTACGCCGAAGCGGAGTCGCTTCTGGAAATTTCCCGTCAAACCGGATTGCACATTTTCCCGCACCATCAATTGCGCGTTGCCAATGAGTTTCGCTTTCTGCAGGAAATTATTGGGCGAGGGATTCTGGGGCCGATTTTTGAAATTCGTTTTGCGTGGGGTGGGTATGCGCGTCGAAATGACTGGCAAGTGCTGGCCAAATACCAGGGGGGGCTGCTCAATAACCACGGACCACATGCGATCGATATGATTCTCAATCTCGCGGATTCTCCCGTAACGCATATCCAAAGCGAGCCTCGCCACGTGAAAGACGCGGGCGATGTGGATGACCATTTTCATTTATTCATGAAAACGGAAAAAAATCAGATCCTGGATGTGATGGTCAGCAGTTCTATGGCGATTCCGATGCCGCGCACCATGATTCTGGGAGCGTATGGAGCACTCCAGGCGCAGGACAACCGGACTGCACGTCTCCGTTATTATGACCCTGCAGCGATGCCCAAACTCGAAGCGCAGGAAGAGTTCGGTCCCGGTGTAAAGGAAACGCTTCCCTGGGTGGAAGAAACCCTCGCCATGGAACCCAGCACCGCTCCCGGCAATTTTTACGATCAAGTCACCAATACCCTTCGTCATAACAAACCCTTTCCCATCTCCCTTGAAAGCGCCTCGGAAGTCGTCCGAGTCCTCGAAATCGCCCGCAGCACCCCACCCCATTTTGTAGTGTAGGACTTTTAAATTTCTATCGACAGGGTGTTTCATCGCCTTATGATGCTCGCATGAAAATTGTCATTCTTGACGCGCATACGGCGAACCCGGGAGACCTTTCGTGGGAAGAACTGGAAGCAATTGCCCCCTGTTCGATTTACCCCCGAACCCCAGCCGACCAAATCCTGTCGCGTTGTCAGGATGCAGAAATTGTTTTCACCAACAAAACGCCCCTGAATGAAGATTTTTTTGCCAGCTCCCCAGTCTTGAAATATGTCGGGGTTCTTGCGACGGGCTATAATATCGTCGATATCGAAGCCGCAAAAAAGCATCAGGTTACGATTACCAATATTCCTGAATACGGAACGCGTTCGGTTGCGCAGCACACGTTTGCACTTTTACTGGAGTTGACCAACCATGTCGGGGATCTTACGTCCGATGTTCATCAAGGCGGGTGGTCAAAAAGTCTGGATTTTTCTTATTGGAAAACACCCTTGACCGAACTGGAAGGGAAAACGGTTGTTCTGGTCGGAGCGGGACGCA
>CAKUMP010000367.1 GCA_934667795.1 uncultured Chthoniobacterales bacterium
CCGGAAGTTCCTCCACGCACGGAGTATGCATTAAGTGAGAAAGGACAAAAACTGGTCGTGCTGCTGGAACAACTACACGAACTGGACCAGGCGTGACTCTTAATTACGAGCGCCGGGTAACGGTCCCTTTTCAACTGTCCACTGTCCACTGGTTTTGCTTGGCAATTGAAAGGGGATGAGAAAGAATGCGTCGCATGAGAATTGGAATTATGGGAGCGATGCCGGAGGAAACAGAAGAGATTCAGCATTTGCTGAAAGGGGAGATAAAAACGACCCGGCTTGGTCAGCGAGAATATCATGAAGGATTATTAGGAGGAAACGAAGAATGGGAAGGAGTGGTTGTTTTCTCGCGCTGGGGAAAAGTTGCAGCCGCAACCACAGCCACGACGTTGATCAGTCAGTTTGGGGTGGATGCCATTCTGTTTGCCGGAGTCGGGGGAGCCGTTTCTCCTGCTCTCAAAATTGGTGATATTGTACTGGCACAAAAATTGATCCACCATGACCTGGACATCAGTGCGCTGTCAGGATTTGATCGCTTTGAAATTCCCGGATTAGGGATGAAATATATCCCGGTTCCTGCTTCTCATGAAGGGTTGCAAAATGTGGTTGAAAATTTTTTGAAGGGGGAAAATTTTCAGAAAAAATTACAGGGAATTCTTGCAGAATTTGGGATTCGGTCCCCTCAGGTGCATACCGGGGTCATTGCAAGTGGAGATCAGTTTATCGCAGATGCAAGGATTATTCATCAATTAACCCGCGAGATTGAGGGACTGCTTTCGATCGATATGGAGAGCGCTGCGATTGGGCAGGTGGGATTTGAACATGATATTCCGGTCTGGGTAACGCGCATTATTTCCGATTTGGCAGATCATTCTGCTCCGATCGATTTTTATCGTTTTGTGACTGAAGTGAGCCGTCCCATTGTGGCCGGATTAGTAGAAACGTTATTGCCTGTGCTGGCGGTTGAGATTGCAAAGCAGGGGAAATAAGCGAGGCGTACGACATGAGGGCTGCTTTACAAATTTAAAAAAGAATGCCAGAATGAAAAGATATGCCTGTGTTTGAAAGGATTAAAATATTACGGTGTCCTGTAAGTAGAGAAAACCTGCATTGGGCAGATCAAGAGGTATTGGAGAGAGTTCAGCGGATGTATCCGGAGATTCAGGAAGGGATCGTAAATGAAACGGGAAGTTGTTTTTATCGAGTAGAAAATGGCATTCCTGTGTTGCTGGCAGATGAAGTCATTTCTTTGTCTGATGATAGAAGGAATAACGTAAGCTAAATGAATTATGGCGACCAAAAAACACATTGTATTGGATGAACTGGATCAGAACGTTTCGCTGGATAAAAAACATTATAAAAAGCATTTGAAGGAATTGCAGTTGAGGATGCTGCAATTGCAATCGAAGTTGCGATATACGCAGCGCACCGTGATCCTGGCGGTCGAGGGGCCGGATGCTGCCGGAAAAGGAGGAGCCATTAAACGACTTTCAGAACGTCTGGATCCACGTGCTTACCGGGTCTATTCCATTACCAAACCTACTGCGGAAGAATATAAGCACCATTATATGCGAAGATTCTGGTTACGACTGCCCCAGCATGGACAAATCGGGGTTTTTGATCGTTCCTGGTATGGGCGGCTTTTAGTGGAACGGGTCGAAGGATTTGCCACGAAAGAAGAATGGAAAAGAGCATACGATGAAATTAATGACTTCGAAAAATCTCTCTTTCTCGATGGAGCAATCATTTTTAAATTTTATCTTTATATCACCAAAGAAGAGCAACTGGAGCGGTTTAGAAAACGGAAGGAAGATCCTTATAAACAATGGAAAATCAATGATGAGGATTGGCGTAATCGGGAAAAATGGGAGGAACATAACCAGGCGGCAGAAGATATGTTTAAAAAAACTTCTACCGATTGGGCCCCGTGGCATGTGATCCCTGCCAATTCTAAA
>CAKUMP010000368.1 GCA_934667795.1 uncultured Chthoniobacterales bacterium
GACCCGGGTGGATCGGGCAGGGTTGCTGGAATATTATGCTGGCATTTTAGAGGTCACTGAAATTCCGTTGGTGGTACAGGATGCGAGTAATTATGTGGGGACGGAAATGGGAATAGAGGTTCAGGGAGAAGTTTGGAAAATGGAGCCTGAACGTGTGGGGTTCAAGCCGGAAGCAGCTCCGGTGGTGGAAAATATGAAGCGGTTACAGGAATGGACAGAGGGGCAGGCACCTTGTTATGAAGGGATGGGAGGACGGGATTTGGTCGAGCAGTTTCCTTTGGGGATTGTGGGAACGATGCCTGGGTCGGACATTCCATGGGCGATAGGGGCGATCTGGCGTGCGATGGAGAAAGGCGACAGTACATTGGCTGAAAAAATCCAGGAAGTGGTGCGAGAACTGATTCAATATTGCGAGGTGGGGCTGGATGGGTTTTTGTCCGTCGAGAAATTTTTATTGAAGAAGCAGGGGATTTTTGGGAACCGACGCGTACGCGGTCCGGTTGGGTACCGGTTGGAAGGTGCAGACGAGTGTGCGGTCAAAGAAATTTATGATCGCTTGCGAGGAGTTTGTGAAAGATGAGCAGGCGATTGGGTAGCGAGTTCTGCTCCGCGGCGAAGCTGTTTCCGCAAGGTTTCAATCGCCAGTGGAATGTTTCCGCAGGCAAGAGCATCAATAATCGCGAGATGCTCCGCATGTGCCTGTTCGAAGTCGTTGATGGGTTGTCCATTTGCCATACGGAGAAAGAGGAAAATGTGGGCTTGCTGATAAGCATGGACCAGGCGGGAGTTTCTGGAAAGGGTGATGAGCGTTTCGTGAAAACGAAGGTCGGCTTCCGCGGCGCCCAGGAAATATCCTTTTTTTGTAAAACGGGCATACTGACGTGCAATCGAACGCAGCGTTTTGATATTGGTTTTTGTCAAAGTGGTGGCTGCCAGTTGAAGCGCACTGGTTTCCAGAATTTCACGAAGCTGCTGGATTTCCTGAAGCGTTTTTTGTGTCGGAACCGGAACCAGAAAAGCACCACTGGAGGCATTGCGGGTCAGTGCTCCCTCGCCAAGAAGGCGATACATGGCTTCTCGCGTGGCTGTGCGACTCACCTCCAGTTCCTGCGCCACATGCGATTCGCGGATCCATTCTCCATAAGCATAGTAACTGTGCCGTAAACGATGATGCAGTTCCTGATAAACTTTTTCTGTGGAAGAAAGATGAATGTCGTTCATAAAATGAAAAATAAAGAATAATCTGTTAATCTGCGGATAAAAAACAGGAGTATTATTTTTTTATTTGAGATAAGAGTGATAAATAATATGAAAACGAAAAGCGAGATCGGAGTTCCGGTTGCAGATGTCCATGTCCATTTTTTCCCCGATGAATCGGTGTTTGATGCGCGGTTTATATCAGAAGTGAAGCGTGCGCGGGGTGGGGTGGATATTTCTCTGGTGACAGAAATGGCGGAGTACTGGCGACAGGCGGCGGGGTGTCAGAAAGCAATTGTTTTTGGGGGAAAAGCAAAACGTTCAGGGATATGGGTGCCGGATGAAGCCGTTGCGGCGCTGGTGTCCGGAAATCGTGAGCGGTATGCTGGGTTTATGTCCTTGGATTTGGCAACGGAGGGGTGGGAGAGGGAAATGCGGATCGGGGTCGAAGAATTGGGCCTGGTGGGCGTAAAACTCATGCCCATGTATGGTGGGTTTCGTCCGGATGACAAACAATTTCGCCCGTTCTGGCAATATGCACAGAATCAGAAACTGCCGGTATTATTGCACACCGGAACCACTTTTATTGCAGATGCTCCACTGGATTGTACCTTGCCGCGTCATCTCGACCGGGTCGCCATGGAGTTTCCTGAAGTGCGAATGATTCTTGCCCATTTGGGGCATCCCTATGAAGGCGAATGTGTCGCAGTCATTCGCAAACATCAACATGTCTATGCGGACATC
>CAKUMP010000369.1 GCA_934667795.1 uncultured Chthoniobacterales bacterium
ACACGTATTTTGGATTTTTTGAGGCCGAACATACTGGGAAAGGTTGTACTCGATTTTGAGAAAATGAAAAGACTATTTATGACGCAAAGGAGAATCCCGTATGCAGATTTAAAAAGTTTTATGTAAAGAAAGTATAAAAAAGTATGAAGAGATGGGGGCGTGTGCTTGCCATAAGGGGAAATTCGTTGCATACTCCGCCATCATGTCAGACAATTATCAGATTATTTATACGAAAACGGATGAAGCTCCGGCGTTAGCAACTTATTCGCTATTGCCTATTATTCAGTCATTTGCGAAGCATGCGAATATTGAAGTGCAGACACGGGATATTTCTCTTGCAGGGCGAGTGCTGGCGGTTTTTCCGGAGTTTTTAAAAGAAGATCAACGTATTGGGGATGCGCTTGCGGAATTAGGCGAACTGACCCTGAAACCGGAAGCCAATATTATTAAACTGCCAAATATCAGTGCTTCTGTGCCTCAGTTAAAGGCGACTATTGCCGAATTACAGGCAGCGGGGTATAGCGTACCGGATTATCCGGAAGAAGCGAAAACGGACGAAGAAAAAAGCATTCAGGCGCGTTATGACAAGGTGAAAGGGAGTGCGGTAAACCCGGTTCTGCGTGAAGGAAACTCGGACCGTCGTGCCCCGAAAGCAGTGAAAGAATACGCACGCAAAAATCCCCATAAAATGGGCGCATGGTCAGCAGATTCAAAAACACGCGTGAGTACCATGGAGAAAGATGATTTTTTCTCCAACGAGAAATCGGTTGTTTTAAAAGACGCAACCACAGCACGAATTGAGTTGGTTGCTGCAGATGGTTCCGTAAAAGTTTTGAAGGACCAGTTGAAATTGAAAGCCGGTGAAATCCTGGATGGAACGGTTTTAAGAAAAGATGCGTTGGTGAAATTTCTGGAAGAGCAACTGGCAGAAGCAAAACGGGAGGGCGTTTTGTTCAGTCTTCACATGAAAGCCACCATGATGAAAGTGTCTGATCCCATTATTTTTGGACATGCTGTAAAAGTTTATTTCCACGAATTGATTGAAAAAAATGCCGATTTATTAAAAGAACTGGGCGTGGATTTCAAGAATGGTCTGGGGGATTTGACCGGGAAATTGAATACATTGCCTGCGGAACAGAAAGCGAAGATTGAGGCGGAGTTAAAAGCTGCCTACGAACAGGGACCTGCACTGGCCATGGTGAATTCGGATAAAGGAATTACGAATTTACACGTTCCAAGTGATGTCATTGTGGATGCTTCCATGCCTGCGATGATTCGTGAAGGTGGAAAAATGTGGAATGCGGAAGGGAAAACCCAGGATACGCTGGCGGTGATTCCTGACAGTTCCTATGCAGGCGTCTATCAGGCGGTAATCGATTTCTGTAAGGAAAATGGCGCATTGGACCCTCGGACCATGGGAAGCGTCCCTAACGTCGGATTAATGGCGCAGAAAGCAGAAGAATATGGTTCGCATGATAAAACATTTGAAGTGGCTGCGGATGGAGTCCTGCGGGTTCTGGATGTGGAAGGAAATGTTTTGATCGAACATCAGGTACGCGAGGGCGATGTCTGGCGGGCATGTCAGACGAAAGATGCTCCTATTCGCGATTGGGTAAAATTAGCGGTAAGCCGTGCGAAAGCAACCGATACTCCAGCCGTTTTCTGGTTGGATAAAGCACGGGCGCACGATGCACGTTTGATCGCTAAAGTGGAAGAATACCTGAAAGAACACGATACCACAGGATTGGAAATTCATATTTTACCTCCGGCCGATGCCTGCAGGTTCAGCCTGGAACGGATTAAAGACGGAAAAGATACGATTTCTGTCACCGGGAATGTGTTGCGTGATTACCTGACAGATTTGTTCCCTATTCTGGAATTGGGAACCAGTGCGAAAATGCTGAGTATTGTGCCATTGATG
>CAKUMP010000370.1 GCA_934667795.1 uncultured Chthoniobacterales bacterium
CTTCCAAATGGTGCGAGAGCTCCATCCGGTGGCGAACGATATGCCATATAAGCAAGTGTCCAGAACGTTTTGTCAGGATGCACTTCTTTCACGTTTTCAATGATCTGTGAAGAAAATAACTGCCAGCGAGTGCTGACATCGGGTGCCATTTTTTTGCATTCTTCACACTGGCAGAACTGGGTGGTATCTGCAGGGTAAAACGCAATAATATCGACCCCCGGAGAATGGGAAGCCCAATCGGTGATTTGCTGGGAGACCAGTTCGACTACCTGAGGATTGGACCAGCAAAGCTGTGGAGGACGGGTGGGATCTCCCACGATGCGCTTCCCTGCGAACAGGGCGCCGTATTCGGGGTGGGCATCCAATGTTTCCTGAGGAAGTTTTACATTATGTCCGGCAATGCGGAGAAGAAATCCTCGGGCTTTTCTTTCTGCGATGAGATCCGCGCTGGGTTTTGTCCCCAGATTCACAATATTCAGTCGATTTCGCGCCATCCAGATATCCGTTTCAAGGTTATATCCGTGCACCACACTCGTAAGCGAAAAGTAGCGATTAGCGATTCCGGGCGTTTCTGTTTTTTGAAACTCTGGAACTGCAAGCGTGGGAGAAGTGGGGAAATACTCCCCGTCGTCTCCAGGCCAGAACCAGCGTACGCCTAATACATCCTGAAGAAACGTATAGGTCGCATAAAGGGCCGCACGAGGAGTTTTCCCCGCCAGAATCAAATGTTTCTCATTTGCTGTTAAATGGATTTCTTCCGGATGATCCGTATAAAAATTTACTTCCCTCCGGATGATGTCTGAAGAGTCTGGCGTCCCAATGAAAATCGGTATTTTAGCATCAGAAATTTTTTCTGAATCCGCAGAAAGTATAGGAACATCTGCTGAAGAAATGTGTTTTATTAAACGTTGCAATTCCTCCGCGGCATATTGTTCCGTTGGAGTCGCTGATTCTCCAAGAATAATTTCAGATTGAGCGATACCTTCTTTTGTCAGGTTCAAATCTTCCGCTTGCACCGCCTGCGCATTCGAAAGAAATAAAATGAGAGTAAGAGACAATATTTGTCTTATATATTTTTTCATAATTTAAAATCCGGGTAAAAATGAAGTATTTGAAAGATTAATAGGGGAGCCAGACGCTGTTGCGAGAAGTAGTGAGTTTTTCGGATAGTTCAGTATCTTTCCACCATTGGACATGGCCATCTGCATGGAGGTAATAGCCGCCATGGTTATGTCGGCTGGCACGTTGATTCAGGGGAGCGCCACCATAGAGCATCGTGGAATATCCTCCGGAGTCCCGGTTGTCGCCAATCACAATTTTTTGGGAAGGGAGTTCTACCTGGGCTGGACGTATTTGCCAGTAATCGCGATCTGCCGTATCGCCGAATCCGTCTTTATTATATCCGTAACCGAGGTCCTGAAGATTGGCCGATTCTGCATTACGGGAAACGGGTTTATCGAGCGACGGGCATTGGAGCCATTTCGGGATGGGGTCTGTACTACCTGCAGTGACACCATCGATATAGAGTTGCAGAAGCTGATACCAGCGATCTTTTCCCGCTGTATGCTGGACCGGACGCAGCCCAGGATAATATCCTAAATCGGCCACCACTTTTCCAAGACCCGTGCCAATCGTACGTAAATTCCCCATACAACGCACGCCTTTTGCTTGATCAGAGGATTTTCGTAACGCCGGGATCGCAATGGCAATGAGGACGGACAAAATCAGTAATACCACCAGAAGTTCGAGCAGGCTAAAACCATTTGTTTTAGGCACGAAAGTTCTTTTTACCGTTGGACGGGGGCAGGGCATATCCTTTTGAAATGGGATGCGTGATCTTGAGATGAAAATTTCCTTTTAGTGTTTTCTTC
>CAKUMP010000371.1 GCA_934667795.1 uncultured Chthoniobacterales bacterium
GAGAAGGAGAAAATACCCGAGTTTTCCCATCATCAATAATTCTTCGTGAGAAGCATCCGGGCAAGAGAGTTTTAGTTTATCATAAAGAACGAGATTATCATGGCAGGTCAGGTAGTTGATCGTCTGGGAAGGTGACGGAGCCCAGAGATCTTTACTGCCCGCTATCACTGCTTGAACTTTATCGCGTTCTGAAGCATTCTGGATAAATCCGGGGAAGCCTCCTTCAGGCGAACCTTTGATGGCATTTCGGAAGTCATCATTAAATGCGCCGATACTGGTGCCGGGAAGAGCTGTTTTATCCGTTGGCTCCGGAACAGGAGAATCGGCTGCCATCCAAGGTTCTCCGTAGAGTAAAATATCCGGTTTGATCGCTCGTAATTCTTTTTCAACCTCCAGCATGGAAGGGCGGTCCAGAAGTGCCATGAGGTCGAAACGGAATCCATCGATATGAAATTCCTGGACCCAGTGTTTGAGTGTATCGACCAAATATTTGCGTGCCATGGGTGCTTCCGATCGGAAGTCATTTCCACACCCCGAGCCATTGGCATAGTAACCATTTGGCAGCATGCGGTAATAATATTTAGGAACAAAACGGTTAAACAGTGTTTCACTTCCGGTGTGGTTATACACCACATCCATAATCACTCCCAGATTGCGCGCATGTGCTGCCTGGACAAGTTGTTTTAATTCCCGAACCCGGCTGGCATCATGGATATTGGATGCATAAATCCCTTCCGGAGAATTAAAATAATTAGTGATATAGCCCCAGTTGAAAAGCCCCGCCCATTCTTCATTTTGATAATCCTGCACAGGCAGAATCTGAATATGCGTGACGCCTAATTCCACGAGGTGATCCAGTCCGGTGGTGATGTCGGGTTCATTTGGAATCGTCGTTGGAGATTCTGTAAACCCAAGGTACAGCCCTTTTTGTTGGATGCCGGAATCGGGAGACATCGAGAGGTCACGGACGTGAATTTCCCAGATGACCGCATCGACAGGGGCACTCAGATCAGGTCCGGAATGGACGCTCGGCCAACCATCAGGTGTTGTTTCTTCGAAAGAAGAAATGCGTGCGCGACGGCTGCTGTCGACCGTGTTGGTCGCGTAGAGGTCCGCTGCCTCATATTCGGAAATCAACCCCGGACCATCGAGGCGATAGACATAAAATTTCCCATGCAGGTTTTCCTGAATCGTGACTTCCCACAGCCCGCGCGCAAGACGTGACATGGGGAACGGGCGTCTTCCATGTTCTTCAAAGGGGACATCATAAAGCACCAGATCAACTGCTGTTGCGGTGGGCGCAAAAAGACGAAACGTACTTTCTTCTGGTGAAAACGAAAGGCCGAGTTTGGCATCCAGCGGTGCATAAAGGGTGGTGTCGTTGAGAATATCGCGTGGGGTCAGTGTGGCATGTCCGTCAAACCCTTCGCAGGAAAGCTGGTAGCGCTGCAGTTCGGGGTCGAGTTCCTTTTCTGTATGGATTTCCACCGTACGGGTATGGGTGGCATTTCCAAAAAATAACGGAAAAATGGACTTGATCGCAAAACGTTGTCCATGTTCGTCAAATAAATGCGTTTGTTCAGGAGCGAAATCTTCTTCTTTGACATGAACGGAAAAGTCCGCGTGGATAATCGTCGGGGTATCGAGAAAAGCATCTGTGATATGGATCGCCGAATGGGGGCGCTCGGTGAAAATTTCATCTCGTCCGGCATACAGGAAAACTTCATTTCCCAAAGAGGGGATCCAGAAACGGTCATGCCCGTCCTTGTTCCCCCAGTTCTGATTTCGACGAAACATGAATCCGATACGGTTGCAATCGTGATTAATCCCGTATTGCCCGCGAT
>CAKUMP010000372.1 GCA_934667795.1 uncultured Chthoniobacterales bacterium
GGGAAAAATCTTTGACATGCCAGAGCCATTCAAATGTCCAAACTCCAGTGCCGACGGGGACGTCGGCGCTCCCAGGAGGAGTATTAATAAGTTTCGACAGGGGAGCGTTTTCCATCCTCCGGGGTTCGCTCCCGCGCTCTTTCTTCTCCAAGAGTCGCCACACGCAAATCCCACACTTCTTTATCCAGCTTCCAGAATTTCATTTCTGAATAATTTTCCGATGGAGCCAGTTTCTTTTTAAATTCCGCAACTGCTTCCAATGCGGCATCCAGCGTCTTTGCCGGCATCGCATTCAAATACCCCGCGGCCTCCTGTACCACCGTCAAACGATGACAAATCATCGCTAAATGGTTTCCCGCATCGATACAACGTTGCATCGTTTCTTCCAGGCCAAACGAATTTAAAATCGCTCCCATATCCAGATCATCTGTCATGATCAGTCCGGGAAATTTCATTTTTCCAACCAAATACTCCCGGATCACACTCGGTGACAAGGATGCCGGCAAGCTTTCCTTGTCAAAACAAGGATAATGCGCATGCCCAATCATAAGAGAATCGACTTTTTCATTAAAATAACGGAAGACCTTTAATTCTTCTGTTTCCAGTTCTTCCAGTGTTCGATTAATCGCGGGCAATTCATGATGGGGGTCAATTCCAGCATTGCTGTAGCCGGGAAAATGTTTTCCGCAGCTAAGAATCCCTTCTTCCTGGAGGCAGCGATTAAAAATATCTGCTTTTTCACAAACCTCTTCCACAGTGGTTCCGTAACAACGCCCTTTCAGAGAGTTATCGGCCGTTTCATCATAACAAATGTCCAATACCGGACATAAATCGAGGTTAAATCCAAACAGCCGGAGTAATTTACCTGTCAGGTGACCATGCCATTCAATCAGGCGTGTATCCCCAGCTTCCCGTAACTGCTGAGCGCTTGGAGGTTCATTTCCGATTTCACGAATCCGGGACACTCGCCCCCCCTCCTGATCAATCGTGATGATCGGTTCTACCGCACTCACATCGCGCAAATCATCCGTCAATTTTCTTAACTGATCCGCAGATTTGATGTTTCTTCCAAATAAAATATACCCCCCAGGCTGGACCTGACGTAAAATCGCAGCCGTGGCAGAATCGAGCTCACTTCCGGGAATACCTATAAGCAAAAGTTGACCAGTGGATGATTTTTCCATATCATACCATCCATAATTCATGATTAAAATTTGCCAATCCTTATTTTTTATAATTGTCGTTTTTTTCGCATTTTCTTCCGAAATATCCGCCCAGCGTGTTAAACTAGGGATTGATGTTCTCGCAGAAAATAATTTTTCTGTTCTCAGGGGAAAACGAGTCGGACTGATCACGAACCAGACGGGAGTCAATTCCAAGGGGGAAAAAACGCGAACTATTTTGCATCGTGCCCGTGGGGTCGAACTGGTTGCGCTCTACACGCCGGAGCATGGGCTCGACGGAACAGAAAAGGCGGGAAAGTATGTCCCCAACCGCACCGATTCCTTAACCGGTCTGATCGCTTATTCCCTGTACGGTCCCACTCGCAAACCCAATCCGGCAATGCTCCAGAATGTCGATATTCTGGTCTTTGACATGCAGGACATCGGTGCTCGGAGCTATACTTATGTCAGTACCATGATTCGATGCATGGAAGCGGCTGCGGAAATGGGAATCGAGTTTTTAGTTTTAGACCGTCCTAATCCTCTCGGAGGGATTCGGATTGAAGGACCTGGACTGGAAGCCAAATGGGTTTCTTTTGTTGGGCAAATTCCTGTTCCTTATGTGCATGGGATGACCGTGGGAGAGCTTGCGAGGATGGCAAATTCCAAAGGGTGGTTT
>CAKUMP010000373.1 GCA_934667795.1 uncultured Chthoniobacterales bacterium
ATGTCACTGGGAGCGCCGACGTCCCCGTCGGCAGACTTTGGAGTGCGGCGGTTCCCGCCGCTTTGGATTGAGCGAAAGGTGGCCAAGACCATGTTAGCGGACAGTAAACACAAATAATCCCTTTCTGGAAGACCATCAAAACCCATCCGCACTTTCGTCCCAGCAACAATACGATGAAATACTGGACTTGTCCGATTTTACCGGCAAACGCAGAATTGAAACCAACCTGATACGAAGTGTCACAATCTGGGAAGAAAACGCAACAGCGCCCCTGGAAATCATGAGTCGTTTTGCAGTGAATCCAAAATGGTTGATTTACCTTCCTCCTACGATGTCTCCATGTGAAACCAGCAAGAAGGACGATTGGCTTGAACACCCGGCTGAAGCGCTCCATTATTACCGAAACGAAGGCCAGCCAGCCGTGATCTGTCAGGAAAAACACATGGGTTCTCGTGCGATTGTGGTGGTGTGTCGTGATGCCGAAACCGCCCAGAAACGCTTTGGAGTAAAGGAAGAATCCGGTATTGTCTATACCCGAAGCGGCCGCCGCTTTTTTGACAACATCGCACTCGAAGAAGAATTTCTTAACCATGTTCGGAACAGAATTACGGATGCCGGCTTTTGGGAGGAATTCCAGTCCGACTAGTTTTGCTTCGATTGTGAAATCCTGCCCTGGTCCGTCAAAGCACAATCTTTGATCACAGAACAATTCGCATCCGTTGCGTCTTCCGGACGCGCTACGCTTAATGATGCTCTAAAAACTATTAGACAGGGAAAACTTCGTGGACTTCCACTGGATTCACTTTTGAATGCAACTACAGAACGTGCACAATTACTGGATGCCTACACTCATGTGTATCAACAATATTGCTGGCCGGTTCAGTCGGTTTCTGATCTGCGCCTGGCTCCTTTTCACCTGCTGGCATCCGAAAACCAGGTGCATACCCATAAACGTCATGACTGGCACATGGCAACGCTCCAGCGTTTGGCGGGAGATATTATTATTCCTACGAAATATTTGCACGTGGATCTCACGCAAGCAGATGCGGAAAAATTTGCGTCTGACTGGTGGCTGGAGCAAATTCAGCAGGGAGGTGAAGGAATGGTCGTAAAACCACTGGATTTTATTCCTAATAAACGAAATGAACTGATCCAGCCTGCGATCAAATGCCGCGGAAAAGAATACCTCCGGATTATTTATGGCCCGGAATATACATTACCGGAAAACCTGACACGGTTGCGCCAGCGTGGACTCCACAAAAAACGTTCCCTGGCCATATGCGAATTTGCCTTGGGGATTGAAAGCCTGAGCCGTTTCGTCCGCAAAGAACCCCTCCGGCGCGTGCACGAATGCGTGTTCGGTGTCCTCGCCATGGAAAGCGAACCTGTCGATCCACGCCTTTAGAACACTTTAAGTAAATCTGCACCCCATATCCGTCTAGGGCAATCGCCCTAGACGGGAGTTTGGACATTTTCAATTCTTTCCCTAATGGGGCGCTCTTGATGAATAACAACCGAAGGGATTCATTCCGTTATTTTCAAGGCATCAAAAAACACTTGATCACCCTGACTCCCACCGGGGATGGAGATAATCAAGCGATTGTAGTTGCTTGGGCTAATCGTAACGGGTTGATCTACTATTTTTGCAACCACTTCCTCTCCCTGCTTAACCGTGAGATCGTAACGCTGTCCATTATCATGGACCTGAACTTTAAAATCATAAAAAACAAATTGTTCAGTGGGGTGAAAATCCTGCGTTTCCTCACTATCCGGAAGCGGAGCAGTTGTATAG
>CAKUMP010000374.1 GCA_934667795.1 uncultured Chthoniobacterales bacterium
AATCGGAAGAATTAATCGGGGCTGCCGTATTCCTGGCTTCTGACAAAGCCGCCGGGTTTGTCACTGGTATCGATTTACGCGTGGATGGCGGATTCCTTTCCCAGACAATCTGAGCTTCCGGAAAATGAAAGCTTCTCCATAAGAGGCTTTACTTGCCAGATGCATTTGTAAATGTAATGAAATAAGATTAAAACAGACTAAATTATGACAAGAGTACTTTTGACCACCACCTCCTTTGATGACACACCTGGAAGTCACCATGACTTATTAAATTCCCAGGGGTATGAAGTTGTAAAAGTTCGCGGCCCATTGCCGGAAAATGAAATGCTGGAACTGGTGGGGGAGTTTGACGGAATTATCTGTGGAGATGATGCTTACACCCGGAAGGTGCTGGAAAAATCTTTGCCTCGCCTGAAAGTACTCAGTAAATACGGCATAGGTCTGGATAAGATCGATGTTGAGGCCGCGACAGATCTGAAAATCCCGGTGACGTTTTGTCCAGGGGTAAACCACACGACTGTGGCAGAACATACGTTTGGGTTAATTTTTGCGGTGTATCGCAATGTCGTGCAGGAATGCAATTATGTGAAATCCGGCCAATGGAAACGCATTACCGGGCATGAACTGATGGGTAAAACGATCGGGATTGTCGGAATGGGACGCATTGGAAAAGAAGTTGCGATTCGTGCCCGTGCATTTGGCATGAAAGTTATTGGGTTTGGAAACTATTGGGATGAGGCATTTGCCGAAGAACATGGGATTGAACGGGCTGCAACGATTGAAGATTTGTTAAAAGTATCGGATGTTGTTTCGCTGCATACGAAACTGACAGACAAAACACGTCATTTGCTGAACGCAGAACGGATTGCGCTGTTGCCCAAGGGCGCCGCATTAATTAACTGTGCCCGTGGAGAAATTGTAGAAACGCAGGCATTGCTGGATGCATTGGATAGCGGACATCTTTATGGTTATGGTGCGGATGTGATGGACCAGGAACCACCTCCTGCAGACCACCCACTTTTGCATCATCCTAAAACGGTTCTGACCCCCCATATCGGATCGCGGACGTTTGAAAATGTGGTGCGACAAGCCACGATGTCCGTAGAAAATTTGATTGCTGTGTTAAACGGCAAGGTACCACCCGCCCAGGCAAATAAAGTATAAGAAACGAAATACTCTATTCATTAACTAAAGAAGAAGGAAAAATATATGAGTCAGGAAAAATCAAAAATCGGGTTGGTGGGATTAGCGGTGATGGGCCAGAATTTGGCTTTGAATATTGCAGACCACGGGTTTCGTATCTCGGTTTACAATCGTACGACCAGCAAGACAGAAGAGTTTGTTGCAGCGAATCCTTCCACTCCTGGGGGAGTCGTTGGAACAAGTACTTTGGAAGAATTTGTGGCATCGCTGGAGCGCCCACGCAAGGTGATCATTTTAGTCCAGGCTGGAAAAGCAACGGATGCGGTGATTGACGGACTGGTTCCTTTATTGGAGCAGGGGGATATTATTATTGACGGAGGAAATGCGCTGTGGACGGATACGATTCGTCGGGAAAAAGATTTGAGCGCGAAAGGGTTCCGTTTTATTGGTTCCGGAGTTTCCGGTGGGGAAGAAGGGGCGCGTTTTGGTCCATCGTTGATGCCCGGTGGGGATAAAGAATCCTGGAAAGAG
>CAKUMP010000375.1 GCA_934667795.1 uncultured Chthoniobacterales bacterium
GTGGTGGGAAAGGGATGATGGTGATTCAACGGACGAGTCAGGGGTGTTGTTTTTTTGAAGGATCAGATGGGAAGCGGAAGATAGTGATGCCTGGATTTGCGATGGGGTTTATGCATGGTGAGGATTCGCGCTATGGATTTCCGGAGGATGCGGATTCTGTCTATGCGCATGAGGTTATTGCTTTTCGTAGTGGAGGGAGTGAATTATTGTTTCAGGAAATCCGGGAGCTGGGAGGAGGCGTTTTTGCATTGCAGTCACACAGCGAAGCCGGAATGGCGTTTGATAAATTGCTAAATGCCTGGAATCATCAACTTATTCACGATCGTTATCATGTTTCTTCCTTGATTTATGAATTATTGATTTCCATTTACCGATCGTTGGACGAGCATTTGTCGCCTGGAGATCCCTTTGATGCCGGACGTCGGGCGATTCTGGAACATTTTCATCAACCGGTACAGATTCAGGAAATTGCCAGTTGGGTGGGATTATCGAGAGAGCATTTCACACGCGGGTTTCAACAGCGGTTTCATCAATCCCCGGCAGCATTCTGTCGGGGGTTACGGATGGAATTCGCACGCGCGCTTTTGGAAATTCCCGGACTGACCTTGCAGGATATTGCACGTCGCAGTGGCTATCAGGATGCGAATGTGTTTTGTCGGGCATATCGTCAGTTTTACGGCCACGCACCCCGGCAGGGAAATGGCATCTTTCACGAAAAGAACACTCTTTAACAGGGAAAGGCAACAGGAAGAATTTATCCGCAGATTAACACAGATTATTCTTTTAAATTTTGATTTTGGAGAGCAGGCTTCGCTGACCGTGGTACTTGACGCGTGGGGGGAAGCTCTCTAGGATGCGAAACATGAATGACGCGAGTAAAGAGATGGTGGAAGCCGGGGGGGAATACTGGCAGTTTATAGAGGTTCTGGCAAAGCGGAGCGGGGACTTGATAAACCGCTATTTTGGAACCGAAGACTTTCAGGTGGAATTAAAATCGGATGCTTCGCCGGTGACCATCGCGGATCGACAGGCAGAAGAATTGATGCGAAATGAAATCCGTTTACGGTACCCGGATCATGGAATTATCGGGGAGGAGTTTGGAAATGAAAATGAGGATGCGGAATTTGTCTGGATTCTTGACCCGATAGACGGAACGATTTCTTTTGCTTCGGGGTCTCCATTGTTTGGGACATTAATTGGCCTTTTACATCGAGGAAAACCTGTATTGGGGTGTATCCACCAGCCGGTGATCCGGCAATTATTAATTGGGAATAATGAGGTGACCAAACGGAATGGCAATACGGTGTCGGTGAGTTCCTGTGAGAATTTGTCGGAGGCATTGCTGTTAAGTACGGATGTGAATCATATTGAGCAATATCAGGACGGAGCACGTTTTGATGCCTTGCGTAAACAGGTGCGGGTTTTTCGTACCTGGGGGGATTGTTTTGGGTATTTGCTGGTCAGCCAGGGGAAAGCAGACTTGATGGCAGATCCGATTTTAAATCCATGGGATTTATTGCCGGTGATTCCTGTCGTGCGAGGCGCAGGCGGAGTAATTAC
>CAKUMP010000376.1 GCA_934667795.1 uncultured Chthoniobacterales bacterium
GGTGGGTATAATAAAATCAGCCCCCCGTTCAAAGCCAAAAACTTGGCTGCGCCTAAATCCAGCATCCATGCATAAACCAGAGCCATCGCAATCCCGAAAGACGCGAAAGTTTCGACCATCGGCCCCACCATTTCCATTGCTTTCTGCCAGCGGAGAATGAGTCGCAGCATATTTTCATTAGCGCGATTAAAACGTTTTTGCTCGTACTCTTCACGCGCATGACTTTTCACCACGCGTACTCCTGCGAATGCTTCCTGCATCACCACCATTAACATCCCGGCTTCCTCTTCTTCGCGTCCGCCGGACTTCCTCACTTTTTTCCCGATCACCGCAACCGGCACAATACAGACAGGGAACAGCAACAACGCTGCTAATGTAAATTTCCAGTCAATATAAAATAAAACAACCAGCGCACTCAAAATCGACACGGGTTGCTTGATCACATCACTGGCAATCGTTGTCAGCGCGGTTTGCGCCATTCTGGTCTGGTTAAAAACGGTCTGGATCAGATCTCCGGCTTTAGCGCGTCCAAAAAATCCTAGAGATTGGTTCAATAAATTCGCAAATAATTCCGTACGGATATCATTCAAGACCCGTAAACTCGTCCACATCATACAATATGCGTTTAAATACCCGAACAACCCACGCACCCCCATAATCAAGGGAATCATAGCACACACCAGAAAAATATCCTGCAGGCTGACCGACGATGTCATATCGGTCTGCCCCACCATTGCAAGAGAGGGGCCACCTTGATCTCCAAAAACGGTCTGGGAAACATGTTTAATCGTCCATACCAGAATCCCGTTCATCGCCCCGTACAACGCCCCAAATAAAATCCCCAGACCAAATCGCGTTTTATACGGTTTCAGGTACGATAACAGCTTTCGATACGGCTGGACACTTGCCCGTAAAACGTCCTTGGCAGACATATTGGCAATGTCTTTTCTGGAGATTTTCTTAATCTTTTCTTCCTCCTTGTTCACTTCCTGTTTATCCATATTTTTTCTTTTTAATACGTCTTTTTTTATTACGCCCTTTACAGGATTTTTATAAAATTTCGAGAAACCATTGTCTTCTGTGTTATCAGATCATAATGTTCATTTCTGTCACAGGCAACAATCTGGCGCTTTCGATTGCACTTAACACATCTTCCGTCTTAATATGTTGCATGTCGAGCCTCTCATGGTACGGGAAAAACTCTTCTACTTCGCCCTGTCCCGCCAGGACGACTTTTGCCATCCCGCCACGCGGTCGCCAATGGAATGGATTGGTGGGGCCATATAAAACGACTTGCCGCACCCCCAGCGCATCTGCAAGGTGGGAAGGAGAAGAATCCACTCCCACCAGAATTTCTGCGCCTGCCAGCAACTCCGCAAATTCCTGCAGCGTAAATACGCCATTGGCAGAAATCAGATTTTCTGTCCCGCCTGCCAGGTCCATCAGTTTTTGAATCTGCGTTTCCTCTTCCGCACTTCCCCCACCCGTTAAAATTACTTTTAAAAAGCACCTTTCCTGCAAATAGTGAATCACCTCGACCC
>CAKUMP010000377.1 GCA_934667795.1 uncultured Chthoniobacterales bacterium
TCTCTTTCGGGATTGCCTTTCTGATTATCTCCCACTTTAATCCATAACAGTCTGTAAAAATTTGATTTGATAAACCTTCCTGCGTGAATCCATGACACAAGAAACGACCTCTTCTAGCCCTGATTTATCCTCTGAACCTGTTTTAGTACTGGATGAAGCGGCCATTCGCCATGCCTTGCTTCGTATTGCCCATGAAATTGTCGAACAACACCGTGATCTTGCAAAGCTGGTATTGATTGGGGTACCTTCGCGAGGAGTGGAAATTTCCAAACGTCTTGCGGATTATATTGAGAACATTGAAGGGATACGCCCGGAATTAGGGATTATTGATGTTTCGATGCACCGCGACGATCTTCAATTGCGTGCGACGCCACCGATTATGCAGCCATCACATCTTCCTGTGGATTTAGATGAACGCCAGGTTGTTTTGATCGATGATGTTTTTTTCACTGGTCGAACCGCGCGCGCTGCGATGGATGCCATTTTATCTTTTGGGCGTCCATCGCGGATTCAACTGGCAGTCCTGGTGGACCGTGGGCATCGCGAATTACCCATTCAACCCGATTTTACAGGAAAGCGCATTTCAACGGATCGCATGGAACGTGTGAGGGTGCGTCTTTCTTCTGTTGACCAAGAACCTGATACAGTACGCATATGCAAACCATAAATGCAGCCCCCTGGTCCCGTAAGGATTTATTGGGAATTCGTGATCTTTCAAAAGAAGAAATTATCCGGATTCTGGATTCCGCCGCAACTTACAAACAAGTCGGTGCACGCAATATTAAAAAAGTTCCTACCCTTCGCGGAAAAACTTTAGTCAATTTCTTCGTGGAACCCTCCACTCGCACGCGCATTTCATTCGAACTCGCAGCCTTTCGTTTAAGTGCAGACGTCGTCAATATTTCTGCCACGATGTCGAGTCTGACAAAAGGTGAAAGTCTGAAAGACACCGCCAAAAACCTGGAAGCACTTCATGCGGACATTATTGTTCTCAGACACAGTTCGGCCGGGGCAGCCTCTTTTTTGGCCGACCGTTTAAATGCGTCCATAATCAATGCGGGTGACGGTGCCCATGAACATCCTACGCAGGCGTTACTGGATGTTTTTACGATTCGGGAAAGACATAAAAGCCTTGAAGGACTTCATGTGGTCATTGTCGGCGACATCCTGTTTAGTCGCGTCGCTCGGTCCAACATCTGGGCATTACAAAAACTCGGGGCCAAAGTCACCCTGGTCGGCCCCAGTACGCTGGTCCCCCGCTCGTTTGAAACCATGGGCTTCAATGTTTCCCGTGACCTTGATGAGGTCCTCCCCACCGCAGATGTAATCAATTTATTACGAATCCAGCACGAACGACAAAAAATCGAATATTTCCCAAGCCTGGGAGAATACATCAACCTTTTTGGACTCACCAAAAAACGCGCAGCGATGTTGAAACCCGAATGTATGATTATGCATCCGGGCCCGGTCAACCGCGGGGTGGAAATTGATAGTGAAATTGCCGACAGCCCACAGAGTGTGATTCTTGACC
>CAKUMP010000378.1 GCA_934667795.1 uncultured Chthoniobacterales bacterium
ATATAAGCCTTCGCGCATGACGAAGACGAAGTTGTTGTAAATAACGCAGACGAGAATCTCCCGTGATATTACGAAAATGGTGCGTAAAGCAACGGGCGCTCATTTTTAATCGGTCTGCTACAGATTCAATGGTCTCAATTTCGTGAAAAGAAATTTCAAGTGAATCAATGTACCCTTGTACCCGCACAATACCGTCTATTTCCCGAGTGGAACGGTTCTCGTTATTTGATCTTTGCGATCGGCGCATGATTTTTGCCAGAAGAAGGAGTGTCTGGGCAAAAATAACCGATACTTGGGCGTCCCGCGCCTGAGATTGTTCATAAAAAATGGTGCGAAGATGTCCGGAAATTTCTCTGGCAAGGTTCGTATTGCGCAAAACTTTGAATTGAACCGGGAGCACTGGGTTCAGGATGGCTTGGTAATCCGGTAAAGCCTGAAGACAGAGACACAGCATCGCTAAAGGCGTACGTGTAGAATCAGTATAAAAATAAGGAGTTTGCTCGGGAACAGTGATGATATCTCCTCTTTTTACAGGATGCTGGATGTTTTGGTGGGTCACATAACCTTCCCCTTCAAGAATAAGCATGACTTCTGAAAAATTATACCGGCTGGGAGGCATTATAAACCCCGGTTTATGGTGACTTTCTAAAATACAAATACCCCAATCCGGAAAGTCAGGCAATACAGGTGCTTCCGATGCAAGGTTAATGATGGTCTTCATTCGAGGTATTATAAATCAGACAGAATAGTTCAACAACCGCTTACGTATCATTTCCAAATAAGCAGTGCGTATAAGCATAATCCTTGAAAATTGAACGATAGGCTTTCAATTTTCAGGGATAATTCGATAGTAAAACAGGAATACAGGCTCTTTCTGCATCCCTACCACAACAATCAAATATTATTTGCTATCATCATGGTAAAAAGGGTAAAATAAAAAAATGGCAGATGAATGGACGTTTCTACATATCTGTGACATGCAGCCCGGGTCACCAAGGTCTTTTCGATTTCGGGATATGCACAGAGAAAACTGGCAGAATGCTTATGAACAGTTACAAAAAGAAACGGAGATCGATTTATTGCTGGTCGGTGGGGATCTGACGCGCGATGGGTTTTTACATCGGTTTGAACTGGAAATTGCGCGGGATGAACTGTCTGCCCTGCCGTATCCGACACATGTGATTCCAGGGAATATGGATGTGGGCAATAAATGTACCACGATTCCCGGAGCAAATGGGCGTCATGATCCGGATTTGAACCTGACATCGGAGACGCTGGCGCGGTTTGCTGCTGTTTTTGGAGAAATGCCATGGTCATTTTCCCATAAAAACGTGCGTTTTAGTGGGTTTTACGAAGCTGTTGCAGGATCGGGGCTCCCGGAAGAGGATCGGATGTGGAAATGGCTGGAAGAGGAATTGCCGGCATGTTCACAACAAAAGTTCCATGTGATGCTGACACATTACCCACTATTTATTCATCGTCCTGATGAAAAAGATTGGGACCATACCCGACAGGACGAATATCACGATT